>NZ_NIQB01000009.1:0-6862 GCF_018687865.1 Coxiella-like endosymbiont of Rhipicephalus sanguineus
CAGATCTAGCCCGAAAGATGTCTATAAAAGCGGCGGAAGTTATAAAAACCATGATAAAAATGGGGGCAATGGTCACTATTAACCAGCGGATCGACCAAGAAACGGCGGCAATTGTCGTTGAAGAAATGGGTCATAAAGCTAAGCTTATTAAAGATGATACCGTGGAAGAAAATTTGGAGGCTACTTTAGGAGAAGTAGCGGAGGAAACCCGACTGCGAGCCCAGTGGTGACGATCATGGGCCACGTAGATCATGGAAAAACATCGCTTTTAGACTACATTCGTCGAACCAAAGTCACGACTACTGAAGCCGGGGGTATTACTCAACATATCGGTGCTTATCATGTAGAAACCGAATTAGGAATGATCACCTTCTTAGATACGCCCGGACATCAGGCATTCACCGCTATGCGAGCTCGCGGAGCGAAATGTACAGATATTGTAGTCTTGGTGGTAGCCGCCGATGATGGGGTAATGCCCCAGACGATTGAAGCAATCCAACATGCTCGAGCGGCGAAGGTCCCCTTAGTAGTAGCCATTAATAAAATCGATAAACTAGAAGCCGACCCGGATCGAATTAAAACTGAATTATCGAACAAGAGGTTATTCCGGAAGAATGGGGTGGAGAAACCATGTTCCAGCCAATTTCGGCAAAGACGGGTGAGGGCATCGATTTCTTATTAGAACGTATTTTGCTTCAGGCTGAGGTGCTGGAATTGAAAGCTGTAGACAAGGGGCCTGCGCGAGGGATGGTAATTGAATCTCGTTTAGATAAGGGTCGGGGCCCTGTAGCTACTATCTTAGTGATGAGTGGGGAGTTGCACCCAGGCGATATATTATTAGTGGGCCGCGAATATGGTCGAATCCGGGCCATGATTGGTGATGACGGTCAACCGTGCTATCAAGCGGGTCCTTCAATGCCTGTGGAGGTATTAGGGCTTTCGGGTACCGCCATGGCGGGGGAAGAAGCGGTAGTAGTTCAGGATGAACGAAAAGCCCGTGAAATTGCGCGCTTTCGTCAAGGGAAATACCGAGAAATTCGCTTAGCGAAAAAACAAACAGCTCATTTGGAACGTGTCTTCGATCGCATGAATGAAGGCGAACAAAGTGCTTTAAATATTTTATTAAAAGCAGATGTACAAGGTTCATTGGAAGCTTTGACGGAAGCTCTCAATAAATTATCGACTGATGAGGTTAAGGTAAATATTATTGCCAGTGGGGTAGGTAGAATTACGGAATCGGATGTGCATTTAGCTATTGCATCCGATGCAGTTGTTATTGGCTTTAATGTTCGGGCTGATCCACCTACGCGAGCTTTGGTGGAACGAGAAGGTGTTGATTTACGTTATTACAGCGTAATTTACAACTTAATTGATGAAGTGAAAAAAGCTCTAAGTAGATTACTCGCTCCCGAATTTGAGGAAAAAATAATAGGCCTTGTCCAAGTTCGGGAAGTTTTTCGTTCTTCCAAACTCGGTGCCATTGCTGGCTGTATGGTTGTGGAAGGGGTGGTCCGCCGTCATTTACCTATTCGTGTATTACGTGACAACGTGGTTATTTACGAAGGACAATTGGAATCTCTGCGCCGTTATAAAGAAGACGTAGCGGAAGTTCGTCAAGGTATAGAATGTGGTATCGGCGTAAAAAATTACAATGACGTGAAAGTAGACGATCAAATTGAAGTTTACGAAAAAGTTCAAGTTGAACGGAAGATTACTTAGCAATGCCAAGTCGACGTCAACAGCGAGTGGCTGACCTTATTCATCGGCAACTAGCCGAACTTCTCAAAAAAGAAGTCCACGATCCGCGATTGGCCCTAATTTCTTTAACAGCTGTTTCTGTGTCTCCAGATTTAAATCAAGCTAAAGTTTTTTATACATTACCCGAAGAGCAAAATCCCCAAGAAGTTCAGAAGGCTTTCCATAAAGCCACGGGTTACCTGCGGCATTTGCTCGCAGAAGCGGCTATATTGCGTTATGTCCCTAAATTAAAGTTTGCTTACGATGAGAGCATTGAAAGAGCTGATAAAATTTCATTGCTTATCAAACGAGCCATTCAAGATGATAGTGAGGAGTAAGGGACAAAAAATTATAAGGCGGACCATTAATGGTGTCTTGTTATTAGATAAACCTCGAGGAATTACTTCTAACAATGCGGTGCAACGAATTAAAAATTTCTTTCATGCGAAAAAGCAGGGCACACCGGAAATTTAGACCCTCTTGCCGATGGAATGTTACCGATATGCTTAGGTGAAGCCACCAAATTTTCTCAATATTTGTTAGACGCTGATAAAACATATCTCGTAAAAATTCGATTAGGAATCCGTACAGCGAGCGGTGATAGTGAAACCGAAATTATTTCCCAACGTCCTGTGCCTGAATTATCGAAACATGAGTTTAAAAAAACAATGACATCATTTTGTGGGGTAATTGAACAGACTCCTTCGATGTATTCCGCGCTAAAATATAAAGGACAACCCTTATATAAATTAGCTCACCAAGGTATTGAAGTCGAACGTAAATCCCGGTGCGTTACTATTTATCAATTAAATTTGCTCAATTTTAAGGGGGAAATAGCTGAGCTTTATGTGCATTGTAGTAAGGGCACTTATGTAAGAACTTTAGTGGACGATTTAGGTGAAGCCTTAGGATGTGGTGCTCATGTAATAGCTTTACGTCGATTAACCGTAGTTCATTATCTCGAAGATCAAATGGTTTCTTTAGCATGCTTAGAGCGAGAATATGAAAACCAGAATAAAGATTCTTTGGATAGTCATTTATTACCGATTGAAAGTATGGTTGCCCATTTTCCCGTCCTTAAATTAAGTAAGGCGACTGTTTTTTATTTGCAGCAAGGACAACCTGTAATGGTACCGCATGCTCCTACCCAGGGCTTTGTACGGTTACGAACTCAAGCCAATCAATTTATCGGTATTGGAGAAGTGCTCACTGACGCTCGAATTGCTCCCCGGCGTCTGATAAAAACCCACTAAATTTTAAACTGAGGACGGTGGCAGCGGCCGGAGTCTTGGTCGTCGTCTTGGTAGTGGGTGCGGTTTCTGTGGGTTCTTCTAAATCGAGACATTTTCCTAAACCGAGTGCTAGAATTAACTCAACCACTAGGCATAAGGGTGTAATGGCCATAAACTTAAGGTAAGTAGAAAAATCTCCTTTAGTTTGTTTAAAACTGTGACCAATAAGACGAAGCAGAACTCCGCCAATAAATAAAATCAAAAAGAGAATGATAGAGGTCGTAGGTGTGCAGGAAAAGCAATCCAGTACTAAACAAAAGGTGATAAGCACCATAATGACCG
This sequence comes from Coxiella-like endosymbiont of Rhipicephalus sanguineus, assembly GCF_018687865.1. NCBI lineage: Bacteria > Pseudomonadati > Pseudomonadota > Gammaproteobacteria > Legionellales > Coxiellaceae > Coxiella-like endosymbiont of Rhipicephalus sanguineus. The sequence goes on from NZ_NIQB01000009.1 coordinate 3,312, forward strand.
TCATCACCACAGCCAACTTTACCGTTGAGGAAATAATAATAAACTAGAAGAGCGATTACTGCGATCCATGTGAAACTAATGTGCCAGCGAATTGCAACTGAAATACTGATCCAACTTAAAGCAATAAGAAAGCCCAATATAACTGCAGGAATACCAATGTAGTGGACAATTTTGTTAGCTTTTTGGCTATGATATAATCGATATTCTGGTAGTTGTTTGGCGAGCAACTCCATGTAAATACTCCTTTTGTTTATCTTGATTATAAACAGGAAACTGCTTCTCTTCCAAGAGCCACTGTACATTTACTTGCTCCCGTTAGCTTTCTACCCCGCGGGAAGTAGCTGAGGGATATCTGGTTAATCGACCTTGAAAAAAATGATATGCTTTTGGTAAACGTCCCTTGATATCCTAAAGTATTGAGGATCAACTTGGAAGATAATTCACAAAGCAAGATAAAGCCATGAAAAAAATTGTGATAATTGGTTCTACCTTTGTTTTAGTTGTCGGCTTGGCTGGGTGTACCCTAGGTGACAATATTCCCGGCACCACTATCGCAGGTACTGCGGCAGGTGGGTTGTTGGGAGCAGAGTTCTTTCATGGAGAAAGAGCTTGGATTGGTATTTTAGGCAGCGCATTGGTAGGTAGCGTTATTGTTAATTTGTTGGGAAACGAATGGACGAACAAGATCTAGACGAACAAGATCTAATTAATATGGCGAATGCGGTGACTCGTACGCCGATAGGTTGTGAGGCTAGTGGACGAACAGCTACGACGTAACCGTACTTCGTTCGTGCATGAATAATACAATCGTGGCTCGCGCTATTACCGTAAATATCAAACCACCGTAAAAATAGGTGGCCAAGTTCGCAATGCTTTTGGAAGAGTTTGCTAGATGCTGAATGGTCAATGTAAATTGATGGATTAATTTTGGTTTGAAATACTTCGTCTCCTCTCTGCAAAGAGAGGAGACATTATTTATGCTAGACATTCTTTAAACCTTTTCCACAATCTGACTACGGAGATTACGTCAACACCACCCTAGTTTGCAAAAATTAATTGTTGAACATCAAGTTCGATCAGCGATTTAGTTTTAACTTTATTTATCTGTAGTGGTAACGATATAAAAAATCCAATTGTTTCTATGCCAGGACATTACCAATGGAGCGTGGATCGATTGGATGAAGAAATTGAAGCAGTTACCGCATTAAAAATTCCTGCTGTTATTTTATTTGGAATTCCTGACCGAAAGGGATGCGCTCGATTCAACTGCTTTCCAAACGGACGGCGTCATTCAACGGGCTATTCAACGTATCAAGGGTGCAAGTTCCTCAGCTTGCTTATTGCTGATGTATGTTTTTGTGAATATACCAATCATGGTCATTGTGATGTTGTCGTATATCAAAATAGTCGAGGTCATTATGATGTCAATAATGACCAAACCAATGAATTATTTAATTAAACAGGCAATTAGCTTAGTTTAAGCTGGTGCTGATGTAGTTGCTCCCAGCGGTATGCTGGATGGCATGGTTAAGGCAATTCGACACGGTTTAGATAAAGTGGGATTTACGCGATATTCTTATTTTAAGTTACGCGATTAAGTACGCATCCAGTTTGTATGGACCTTTTCGTGAAGCAGCTGAAGGGGTTCCCAATTTGGTGATCGTAAAACTTATCAAATGGATCCCGCTAATGTGAGTTCCGCACTGCGCGAGGCAGAACTTGATAATGCGGAAGGGACGTATCTTAATAATGATAATGGTAAAACCTGGTCAAATGTATTTGGATATTATTTATCGAATTAAGTAGCGTTTTCCTCAGATCCCGCTGGGTTCCTGTCAAGTTAGCGGAGAATTTCCAATGATTAAAGCGGCTGTGGCTCAAGGATGTCTCGATGAAACTGCCTCTATGGTAGAAAGTTTGGTGGCAATTAAACTAGGCTGGAGCAGATTTTATTATTACTTATTTCGCAAAAGAGCTTGCTAAAGTTTTAAACCGCAATTAGCTTAAAATCTTTAGCGTGAAGTTTTTTTCTGCTCTAGGTTTTTTCCTTTAGTTAATTCAAGAGGAACAATGGCAAAAACCAAAATAATTTTTTCTTGCCAAAACTGTGACGCGCAATATGTGCAATGGCAAGGTCAATGCCGAGACTGTGGAGAGTGGAATACTATTGTTAACGGAGTGGCTGTAAAAAAGTCCTCCCATTCTCGGACGTTAGGGTTTTCCTGGACTTCTTCAATTCCTACTCTGCTGAGCAATGTGAATATACAATCCCAACCACGTTTAGCGACGGGCCTTGCGGAATTTGATCACGTATTGGGAGGCGGGTTGGTTTCCGATTCAGTTGTCTTAATCGGCGGCGACCCTGGAATAGGCAAATCTACTTTGTTGCTACAAATTTTGTGTCAAATTGAGAATAACTATTCAACTTTATACATTACGGGTGAGGAGTCGCTACAACAAATTGCTATGCGTGCACAGCGGTTACAATTACCTCAAGATAAATTAACTTTATTAGCGGAAACGCACGTCGAACAAATTTTATCTTTAACCGAAAAATTACATCCCCAAGTGATAGTTGTTGATTCCATTCAAACGGTTTATACCGACAGTGTACCTTCTGCTCCTGGAGGAGTTAGCCAAGTACGAGAAAGTGCCGCACGGCTTGTGAAATTCGCAAAACAAAAGGGAATTGCTTTATTTATTGTGGGTCATGTCACTAAGGAAGGGGCTATCGCTGGACCACGAGTTCTAGAACACATGGTAGATACTGTCCTTTATTTTGAAGAAAAAAATGATAGTCGTTTTCGGGTTATTCGTGCTGTAAAAAATCGGTTTGGGGCGGTGAATGAAATTGGTGTGTTTGCTATGACCCATTCAGGGTTAAAACAAGTAAACAATCCTTCCGCTATTTTTCTCTCAAGATATGAAATGCCAGTTTCTGGAAGCGTAATTACAGTCACGTGGGAAGGTAGTCGCCCTTTGTTGGTAGAAGTGCAAGCCTTAGTGGATGAAAGTCATTTGGCAAATCCTCGCCGGGTAAGCGTGGGTTTGGAACAGAATCGTTTATCCATGCTGTTAGCCATCTTGCATCGTCACGGTGGAGTCACTACTTATAATCAAGATGTTTTCGTTAATGCTGTGGGTGGCTTGCGAATTACTGAAACCGGCACGGATTTGGCTGTTTTATTGGCTGTGCTTTCGAGTTTACGTAATAAACCGCTGGCTTCCGATTTAATTGCGTTTGGAGAAGTGGGGTTAGTAGGAGAAATTCGCCCCGTTCAAAGCGGGCAAGACCGCATTAAGGAGGCTGCAAAACATGGCTTTAAACGCGCGATTATTCCAAAAGCAAATGCTCCTAAGTTTCCTTCAGAAGAAATAGAAATTATCGCAACGGATAAATTACAAACTGTTTTAGAAAAAATTTAGAATCCAAAAAACGTGGTAATTACGTGCTTTCCTTTTTCCCAATAATTTTCTTTATTGATGTGAATTAGTGCTAAACATAATCCACTGCCCATTCAGAAACTGTCGCTATTTAATTCTTTGTTAAG
>NZ_NIQB01000010.1:0-19463 GCF_018687865.1 Coxiella-like endosymbiont of Rhipicephalus sanguineus
GAAGATCAATAGAAGATCAATAGAAGATCAATAATGGCTTTTCCTGAAGCAAAAAAATAACGTTTATTAAAAAAAGTACTGCTTCAGAAGCAATTAATATAATTTAATTCCACCATAAGAAAACTCCCCCTGACTTGCTTCATTTAAAATCTTGATTAAATACTGGGTGGATTGTAAACCTCCAGCTCGTTCAGCATTAACAAGCAGCCAACGCATTTAAAACGGAGGTAGGTAAAGAACAGCCAAACAAACTGTACACCCTCGGCAAACGTAGAAAATTTAATATTTGGAATAAGCTCCTGAAAAAATAAGAAAGGACTAGCATGATCATCTATAAGACCTAAAAAAATCTGATGTCATAACCATTCTCCTTTTAATTATTTCTAAATCTAAAAAATTATGGTGTACCATACTACAAATAATGATCAATACAATCAATTTATCCATGCCCGTGCATTGCAGAACATCTGAATCCACGAACTCATTTCATTCCATTCTTTTGGATGACAAGAAAATTGAATTGTACGAAAAACTCGTTCAGGATGAAGCATAAGAATAGTTATCCGACCATCCGGGGTTGGTGGTAAGACCTGTGATTCCAGCTAGACTACCATTGGAGTTCGCAGGATAATCGATGGTAAGAATTCCACGAGGATCAATAAAACGCAAAGCAATAAGTTTATTTTTTTTATTCGCTGCTCTTGTTCCACTTCAAATACGGCACGCCCTTCACCATGAGAAACTACAATAGGAAGACGACTACCACTCATTTCTTGGAAAAAGAGTGAAGGAGATTCAGGAATTTCTATCAAGGAAAGATGTGCTTCGAATTGTTCTGAAGTATTGCGTTCAAAAACAGGCCAATCTTTAGCACCTAGAATTATTGATTTTAAATGGGGAAAAAGCTGGAAACTGTTACAAATGCCTAAAGCGAAACGATCATGACTCCGGAAAAATAAAGCGAATTCATCAGAAATTCTTGGATGCATTAAAATCGATTATGCCCAGCCACGACCAAGCGCCTAGTACATTCATCTCCAAAGGAAAAACCTCCACAAGTAGCTAACCCTTTAAAATCACTTAAATCAATCCGTTTGTTTAATAAATCACTCATGTGAATATCAATGCTATCAAAACCCGCAAAATAAAAAGCAGCAATCATTTCTCGATAACCATTATTTCCTTGCTCACGTAAAATAGCAACCCGTGGTCGAGCTCTTGCGTTAATGTAAGGAAGCGAAACATTTTCTTTATTATCAAAAGTAATTTCTGCTATAAGACGGGGTGATCTTTATGTAAAAATTTATCAAATTGTTGTTTAGCGCAATCCGGATTATCTCGTAAGGCCTGCAACCAATAACTTGTCTCGCTCCACCATCGATGCAGGACGCTACGACTTTCATGAAAAACTGTTTTTCTTTAGAAATTCAAAATAAATTCATCCGCTTCATTTAGCTTTCCAAGTATGTGCGCATGTATTTTTAATTTGTATTTTTCTAATATTGTTAATACATCCACAACATTTTCTTTCTTAACTTGAATAACAGCCCCTAAGGCCTCAGTAAACATATTCGCTATTGGGGGGGGGAGTTACTACCTAATGATTTTAACTCAATGGTAATTCCTGTGTGAGCGGTAAAAGCTATTTCACATAAAGTTGCTAACAACCCTCCATCGAAATGATCGTGATAAGCTAATAATAATTTTTACGGCTGAGCGTTTGAATCGCTTGAAAAAATTATGCAATAAGGAAGGGTCATTAACATCAGGCAGTTGATCTTCTAGCTCATTATAAACTTGAGCTAAACAAGAACCTCTTAAATAAATGGACTCCTTAAATGAAATGGACTCCTTAAATCGGCTCCTTTGCCCAAATCAATGAGCAACAATTGAGTCTCACCCACATCAGTTTGCAATTGCGGAGTAAAAGTATGGCGCACATCTGTAGGTGCCCCGTTGCCGTAATAATTAAGGAAAGCGGTGACACCACACTTCGCTTTTGGTTGCCGTCTTGCCAAGAAGAATGCATAGATAAGGAATCCTTACCTACTGGTATAAAAATTCCCAACGCGGGACATAATTCTTTCACAACGGCTCGAACGGCTTCATACAAATTTGTCCCCTCTCCTGGAAAATTCGCTGCTGCCATCCAATTCGCCGACAAAACTACTTGGAAAATTTCATCAATAGACGCAGCAGCTATGTTGGTGATGGCTTCGCCGACCGCCATTCTCACCAATGCAATAGGATTAATCATCGCCAGGGGCGCTCGTTCACCCATGGCCAAGGCTCTTGTTTCCTTGATAACCTATAAAACTATTCGCTGTCACTGCCACATCCGCCACTGGCAACTTGCCAGGGCCCAACCATTTGATCACGCAAGCCCCCCCACAGAATGATCACCAATAGTAATTAAAAAACTTTTATCGGCCACCGAGGGATAGTGTAAAACACGTTTAATAGCTTTGGGCCAATCTATCCCCCCGTAGTATCGAAAAGCGTGGTTCTAGGAGATCGTCGCCGATCTTCTCGCTGCATAGGTGACACATGACATGCCTTCAAACAATAAGGACAACAGCGCATCAATAGGAGGAGTATGGAAATAATTGTCGTTCACTACCAATTTTTTTGCTGTTTAACATAACCAACGACTGCAAAAGGACATTGCTTACGTTCAGCAATAACACGAAATATCTCTAGCGATTCTGAATTTAATTAGCCAAAACAAATCGTTCCTGTGCTTCATTACACCATATTTCTATGGGCATCATTCCAGGTTCAGCATTCGGAATATCCCGCAACTCAAATTCTCCCCCACATTCGCTGGCTTCAATCAATTCTGGAAATGCATTTGAATAACCCCCAGCTCCCACATCATGAATACTCAAAATAGGATTTTTTCTCCCAGAGAAACACATCCATTAATTATCTTGTGTCCGAAGCTGCATTTCAGGATTAGAACGTTGAACGGATGCAAAATCCAATGCCTCGGTGGCTTCGTTGCTACTTCGAGAAGAGGCAGAGCTACCTCCTAAACCAATAGCCATAGCTGGACCACCAATAACTATTAATAATGCTTTTTCTTCAAAAGATTGTTTTTCAACTTGCGAATGGTGAATTTGCCTAATTCCTCCAGCAATCATGATGGGCTTACGATAACCATAAGAAATAATTTCTCCTTGCGTATCAATTTGTGCATCAAAATTTCCTCTATATTCCAACGTCAGAAAATAACCACAAACATTTGGACGGACCTCCAAATTCATTATTAAACGAAGCCGCACCGATAGGTCCCTGTAGCATAATATCCAATAGAGACGCCAGTGATTTTGGATTTTTAAAATCTTTCTCCCAGGGTTGATGAAATCAGGAATATGGAAAGGAGATATAGCAGTAAGGTGATTATGTGTTTTCTGCTTTCAAAACGGGATGCAAACATTCTTTTTTGCTTTCATAATGATGCGTGAGAGGGTTAATCTCAAGAGAGTGACTGGCTGAACCTTTGATAATTGCCGCATTATCCCGATACGCTACAAGTACTTGTTTCAAATTTACTTGATAAGTATGACTAATCATTGCAAATAAAGATTCTTCTTTTAATTGTCCATCGATTCGCCACTTTGCATTAAAAATTTTATGTCGATAATACTCGGAATTTACCTGAGTAAACATCATTAATTCAACGTCCGTCGGATTCCAATTTAATTCATGAAAGGCTTTTAATTTAATAAATACTGAATATCTTCATTACTTAGCGCGAGACCTAACAATTGATTTACTTGCAGCAATGCAGCTTTTCCTTTTTCCAGTAAAGGAATACAAACAAAGTTCAAAAGTGATCAATATTGAAACAATCGAAACAATTCCTTGGAAGAAAGTAAAATTGATTCGATTAATGGATCATATAATTCTAACGCCACCCTTTGAGAATCTTGTTTATTCTTTCGCGAAACTCCCGAAACGCGATAGAAAATTCCCCCTCCCCGCTCAATCCGAATTATGGGAAGTTCACAATTGCGCGCAATTTCAGAGGCTTTGGATGACCAGGGAGACAGGGTTCCTAAACGAAGAAGCACCCAACATGAAAATCTTTCGATAATTTCGGATAATCGGAAAAATGAGCATTCGGCAACAAGCGCTCCAATCGCTCTTGCTCTCTAGGGTTTAAAGGGTTTTTCACATTCAACAAAATAGCCATAAATCGCTTCGACAGCGCTGGCCTTGGGTTGTTTTTGTTGCAAATGTTAGAGGACTTGTTGTTGACGAAATGGAGTATAAACCTAAGAAACATTGCAAAAATAGCATATCTGAATCTAAGCTTATAATCTGCATCGATCCGTTCCTTTTGAAATAAAAGGAGAAATAAAGAAATTATAAAGCACCCCTCCCCTGTACGGTAAGAGAGTGGGCAGAATTACTCTTTTTTCATGAATGGAAGAATTTTTTTATTTTTTATTTACAGAAATTAAATTCACCTTAAAAATCAGAGTTTCATTAGATGCAATTGTGCTTGGAGCACCTTTGTCACCATAAGCTAATTGGGATGGCACATAAATTTCCCATATTACACCAGGTTTTATATGAACCAATGCTTCTTGCCATCCTTTAATCACAGTCTTTACTCGGAATGTTGCAGGCTTACCACGCTTAACAGCTATCAAATACAGTATCATGTAATAATCGATCTTCATAATTAACAGTTAGCATGTTATTCAAAGAAAAACTTTCGCCTTTACCTTCGTGCAAGATTTTCTATTGCAGACCATCGGCTAAAGTTTTTACACCAGGTTTATTTTATTAGCGGCAAAAAAGCTTGCCCTTTTTTGAGCATTTTGTTGAGCTTCTTTTCCCATTTGAGTCTGCAATTTTTGTATCGCTCGCTGCTGGAATTGTTTTAACGTAGTGTGCATTTCTTCGTCAGTCATTTGCGTTTTTTACCCGAATAACTGTCGATTACGGCTGGTGGAAAGAAAATTTGAGGATTAATTTTAATTTCATGTTTTTGAAAAGCTTTTCTGGTCATAACCTCATGGAATAACTTAACTTATCCTGTTCCGTAGTTAACAAACGTTGCCGCTTGCACAGTTGCACCGGCAAGCAGAGTGATTCCTAGGAAGGGTAAAATCAATGGTTTCATTCACTGTCTCCCGAGTTTTTGTTTTTAGCGAAGAGGTATCTTAACAATGAAAAGCTTTGAATTTACCTTCTCACCTTGAAGATAACCTTTTTAATCCACGCTCCCTTAACTCTTATAGAGTTAACGTTGAAATATTATTAGTCTTCCATCGCTATCAAAGAGGCGTTTCCACCAGCGGCTGTTGTATTGATCGTCAACGTGCTTTCTACGCAATAACGAGGCAAATAATGCGGCCCACCGGCTTTAGGCCCTGTGCCGGATAACCAGCTTCCCCCAAAAGGCTGAACACCTACGACAGCCCCAATCATATTTCGATTGACATAAATATTACCTGCATTAATACGACGCTGAATATAATCTATCGTTTCATCGATACGGCTCTGGATACCAAAGGTGAGCCCATATCCCAAACCATTAATATCGTCTATCACTTTATCCAGATCCTGGCGACGATATCGCAGAACATGCAAGATAGGTCCAAAAACCTCGCCTTTAATCAAGCTTAAGCTAGATAATTCATAAGCTTGGGGAGCTACAAATGTTCCATGAGTTGCTGCTAGGGGCAAATCAACTTTGTAAATTAATTTCGCTTCTTTTTGCATAAAAGCGGCATATTCTTGCAAAGTTGCTTGAGCCTTAGCATCAATAACGGGTCCTACATCAGTGGTTAATAACATGGGATCCCCTATTTTAATTTCAGCCATCGCACCTGCTAACATTTTTATTACATTATCGGCAATATCATCCTGAACATATAAAATGCGAAGAGCAGAACAACGTTGGCCTGCGCTATCGAAAGCAGAAACAATCACATCTTGAACTAATTGTTCGGGCAGTGCCGTTGAATCCACTATCATGGCATTAATACCAGATGTTTCTGCCACAAAGGGGACGATGGGGCCAGATCGATTAGCTAATGTTTTTTGAATATGACGGGCGGTATTATCAGAACCCGTAAATATAATTCCGCTGATTTTGGGATTTTCAATTAATGCTTGCCCTACAGTTCCTCCAGGACTTGGCATTAATTGTAAAATTTCCGCAGGCACACCTGCTTCGTGAAATAAATGAGTGACCTTGGCTGCCGTTAAAGGTGTTTCTCCCGAGGGCTTGGCAATTACGGCATTCCCCGTTACTAACGCTGCAATGATTTGTCCTGTAAATATAGCTACCGGAAAATTCCAGGGACTAATACACAAGATAATACCGCGACCATTCATTCGCAGCACATTGTTTTCTCCAGTGTAACCCGGCAACACTGTATCATTTAGCTGTTTTTCACCCTGCTCAGCATAATAACGACAAAAATCAATAGCCTCGCGGACTTCCGATAAGGCATTTTGGAGAGTCCTTCCTCCTTCACGCACAACCAAGGCCATTAATTCGGCTTGATGTTCTTCTAACAAGTCCGCCATTTTTCGCATAATGTTAGCGCGCGCATCCACCCCTTTCTGATCCCAGGCGGGAAAAGCCGAAGACCCCATTATAATCGCTTTTTCTACATCGGATTCATCTGCTAATTCAATCACACCAATCTGGCGTCGATTATCGGCCGGATCAAAAACAGCTTTACCCTTTTTAATCTCACGTAAGAATGGCGATGCTTGCCACGTTTTTTCTAGTGCATTATGGATCGATTCAGCTAGAGGTTTTAATTCCGCATAATTGCTTAAATCTCTTCCTATTGAATTTAATCGCGCTTTAGCAAAGAGATTCCTAGGCAATGGAATCTTAGGATTAGGAATTTTCGCCAACGTCTCAATTTTTTCAACCGGGCTTTCGATCAGGTAGGAAATTGGCACCGTTTTATCCGCGATTCGATTGACGAACGAACTATTAGCTCCATTTTCCAATAATCGCCGAACGAGATAAGGTAGCAAATCTTCATAATACCCTACCGGCGCATAAATTCGGCAGGGCAGATTTAATTTTGTAACGACATAATGATGTAAAGCCTTACCCATACCCTGTAGATTTTGGAATTCAAATTGGTAATCCTCATAACGAGGATCCATTAATGTTAAAATCGCTGCAACCGAATAGGCGTTATGAGTAGCAAATTGCGGATAAAGAGCGTCTTGAGCACTTAACATCTTCTTTGCACAAGCAATATAAGAAATATCCGTATTCACTTTCCGCGTAAAAACAGGGTAATTGATCAATCCTTCCATTTGAGTTAGCTTTATTTCGGAATCCCAATAAGCCCCCTTTACCAGACGAACGGGAATACGGCGTTTTTGTTGGTGGCTCAATTCAATTAACCATTCAATTAATGGCAAAGCGCGCTTTTGATAAGCTTGGACAGCGAGGCCAAGACCTTCCCATCCAGAAAAAGCATTGTCTGTGAATAATCCTTTGAAAATGTCCAGGCACATATCTAATCGATCAGCTTCTTCCGCATCAATAGTCATGCCAATTTTCTGTGCTTTTGCATGCAGAACTAATTCTTTTACGCGTTCAATTAAAAAAGGTACTGCTTCTTCGCGTTTTTTAAAATCATAGCGAGGATACAATGCAGATAATTTAAGGGAAATACTTGGCGCTTCGTAAATGTTTTGTGTGTCGTGACTTTTTCCTAAAGCGCTAATGGCATAATAATAGGAATCATAATATCGATCAGCATCGCTCTGCGTTCGTGCCACTTCGCCCAACATGTCGTAAGAATATCGAAAACCCTCTTTTAAAGCGATCTGCGAGCGCTTAATAGCCTCTTCAATAGTACGGCCTAAAACAAAATGCTCGCTCATTAATTTCATTGCTTCACGGATCGCTTTGCGAATAACAGGTTCGCCACTTTTTCGGATGAGATTACTCCAAATGGTTTTTAATTGTCCGTCTTTTTCTTTTTTTAATATTTTTCCTGAAAGCGCTAATCCCCATCTAGCAAAATTCACAAAGGCGGATTCACTCGCACCCACATATTTATTCCATTCCGCACTGATCAATTTATCCCGAATTAATAAATTTTCAGTTTGTTTATCTGGGACACGTAATAAAGCTTCCGCAAGACACATTAATAAAATTCCTTCCTCGGTAGAAAGGTCATAATGCATCATAAAGCCTTCGATACCACCCCTCTCTTTTTCCTTTTCCCGCACGGCGATGACTAATTTTTCTGCCAATTGACTCACAGCATGTTCAATGGCTGGGGTAAAATTAATCAATTCCAATAATTGCTTTATACGAGCAGTTTCATCCATTCGATAGGCTTCATTTAATGTCGGCCGTATCCAATCAGGATCGAATGGTTTCTCAAAAAAAGTTGGGTTATATCAGTCATGCACTCCTCAGCCCTTAGCTTTTCTCAAAACGTCTAATACTCGCCTGAAATTCTTTTTCTGCCGCATCCTTATCCTCCCAGCCTTTCACTTTGGCCCATTTATTAGTGGGCTCCAAATCTTTATAGTGTTCGAAAAAATAGGCGATGATATCGAGTAGGAAAGGAGATACATCTTTAATAGATTGAATAGATTCATATTCTCTGCAGGCTTTAGCGAGAGGAAATGTTAAAATTTTACTATCTTTCCCAGCTTCATCTTCCATCCGCATCAAACCCACCGCTCGAACACGCATCAACGTTCCAGGCTGTAGGGGCACTGGCGTCATTACTAACACATCGAGGGGATCACCATCTTCCGCTAGGGTGTTTGGTGCGAATCCATAATTACAAGGATAGCGCATGGCCGTAGGGATAAATCGGTCAACGGTCAAAAACTGAAATTCTTTATTGTATTCATACTTAACTTCGCCTCCGTTCATAGGAATTTCAATAATTGTATTAAAATTATTGATATCCTTACCTACTGAAACCGTAAGTGTCATGACTATTCCTTACTAAATCTAAATGAAGAACGGCCGATAGTATATCAGGTTTAAAAACCCGATGAAGTAAAATCACAAACCGCCAGCGTATCAAGCCGGAGGAATCACTGAAAACTCCAATTCCATTTGAATTTTCATCTCCACTATGATAAGCCTCTTCTCTAAAGATGCGAATTTGTTATGCGGCAAAAGAATAGTCAACAATCGAGAGCACGATCTGATTTTTTTAACCTTCTCCTCGATCGAAGATTTAGAACTTTCTCCTCTAATTTTTACTGCTGAACAATTAGAAAATCGTATTTTAGAGTTTATTCAAAAGACTGATGAAGTAATCAAAAAAAATAGCGCTCTTAAAGAATTTTCTGAGGAAATTGTAATTTACTACATTGGTCGAACTTGTTTATGAAAATTCGAAAGCAAAAAGTATCTGATTCGTTATCCTTGATCCTTGTCCTTGGCTAGACCAATTTTGGATTAATTAATTTTGAATTAATTATTTGCTAACTCTCTGTATCCGCTTAAAACGCTATCGACTTAAAACACAACACGATGATATTGCTGACTCTCAAAATCCGTTTGATATTTCGGTGGGTCAATATTGTTATATTCAATATCAGCATGCCGACACTGAGCAAAAGAAACGTAAGTGGTTAATCTGGGCGAATTTTTTTGGAGATTATCTTTGGTATGGATCGGCTCAATATGAGAGACTTAAAAACATTCAAAAATCTTATACTCGAAAATAAAGAAATAAGCGAGGAGCAAATTTCAGCAACCTTGGAGCGAGCTCAACGAACAGCTAATCTACATAGAACTGCTGGCTACGGTTTATTAGCAGTGACGTATTTTTCGCCTGGGTAAATTCTTTAACCAGAATCTTTCAACTATGTATTCTAAAGTACAAACCTTAGTACAAACCTTAGTACAAACCTTTGCCGCTTCTCAAGGTCAATTCCCTAATTTCCATAGTTTATTTTTTGACCCAGCAAAGGTTAATGATCTCTCTTATTACGAATCTCCACAAAATTCTCATTTCTTGCAGGTCTTAAAAGCAATTACCGTAACTATTCGTTTAGAGGAATAATGTGAAGCCATCATCATCCATAATGCCACTATAGGAAAAGGTCTCTTTGAGTGGTGTGGGTCGCTATATTTAGGAATGAGAGGATTAAACCAATTTTGGAAAGTGTGTTTCCCAAAATCATTATTGATTCAGCCACAAAAATCCTTAATCTTTCCCTTACGTGTGCTATTTACACAGGGTAAACCAGACCGCTTAACATCTTTAAACCTATGACAAACTCACCCGGCCTCTTAGGATCCTGCTTTTGAGCCAAATACGACAACCCACCAACGCACCGGCCGCGTCTTCTAGTCACGCTTCACTTTTACGCAGATGACACTAAAATGTAAAACCAAACTCGCTCAGGGAGAGTATTTTTTTGATTTTAATTTAAAGCGCAAGAGTGCTTCTTTTTTGATGCTCCTTCTGCTGAAATTATATGCGTTGATCTATATCACCCCAACCACGTAAAAAACAATAATCGGATTCTGTTTTGTTTTTTTATAATATAATTCACCCACTGCTTCAAAAATATTAAATTTTTCACATACAATATTCATATCGCATCTTTACTGATTTGAAATCGCTTAGTTTATTTTATTTTAAAAATTAGCAAAAGATGCTATCAACCAAATTTAACACTGTCAAATGTTCCAGATTCGAAATTGGGTGATCTTTGATAGGTGGTAAAATTTTAATTGTTCTTCCAAAGGCCTTATCATATTCCTTACCTTTTTTATCGGAACATCTAAAAAAATAAGGGATCCACCATGACCTAATATTTCCTCTTAGAAAAAGAGATGCAATTAAAATTTCAATAAGTTTAGTTAGAATTATGTTGTACCAATTACAAAGAGCGGAAATTAATGGAAGCAGATAATTCATCGTAATTTTCTGAGCAGGATCTTCAGGAGTATGTTTTGAAACATCGTTATACGGATATAGATTTACAAAATCTATAAAATAATACGATAGCAATTTAGTATAATCCGTGTAACGATAGAAATAATATGCCAATTCATATCTACTCCCTTCTTTATAAATTCAATTACTCTGGTACTCTGGGTCGTTTTTAACCGAAATCTCAAAAACAACACCAAATGAAATCCACCATTAACAATATACATTCTCGCTAATGCATTCGATTCAAATATATGATCAGACGATGGTGAAAGTATGCAGCTAGTAGTGAATGCTAATCCCATTTAAGTGGATGCAAATTAAGCTGATATTTGAATACCCTTTATCGGGATTATTTATATCGCCATAACAGCATCATTCTAGCGCTCTGATAACAATGATCACTTTAGAAATTAAACGCCTAGGCAAGCTTTTTCTTTTTCTTTACCGTACGGCCTAATGATTCAGCCAGCATGTTTAACCAATCGATAGTGTTTTGATCTTGGTACTCGCTGAAACCCATTCCCTACTTTGAAATTCTAGTTCACCAGGACTGGGTATTTTCTTCCTGATTCTTTGACAGCAGCTAGCCAATCCTGAAGAACATCTTGACTATTTTCAATGACTTCTTCAATAGAATTACCATCAGATATCCAACCTGGAAGCTCAGGAACTCTATTAGAAATCCGTCGCCCTCTTCATTAAAAAAGCTGGCGAATCGTAAAAGGATATTTAAGAATTTTTCTCATTTTCTCATTCCTCCAGAAAATGGAGTATAGGAAATGATTTGTAACCTTCTGTTTCTCAATATTTTTCTAAAAATGATCACTCTTTACTGAAATCAAACTAGCCACGCTGTCTTAAAGAGGTTGGGTGAATAATCTCTATGAC
Source organism: Coxiella-like endosymbiont of Rhipicephalus sanguineus (assembly GCF_018687865.1). Taxonomy (NCBI): domain Bacteria; kingdom Pseudomonadati; phylum Pseudomonadota; class Gammaproteobacteria; order Legionellales; family Coxiellaceae; species Coxiella-like endosymbiont of Rhipicephalus sanguineus. The sequence goes on from NZ_NIQB01000010.1 coordinate 11,814, forward strand.
GATTCCTATACGCTTTAAAATAGATCAAGCAAACTCGCTCTTAACCCATGGTAAGACTTCTCGACGGCACTAATGAACCTGGTTCCGATTTATACGCAAGCTCGTCGTTACCTTTCAGCGGTAGCGTCTGGGGTCCAGTAGGTAAATCTCCCTGGGGACCCAATTCCCACAAAGAAAGAGCTAATCGATCCGGCACCTTGCGAGGAATTTCACTCTTCCCATCATTTTCCTTGTGATGGCTTACAAAAGCTTCAGAATTAATTATTGTAGGCCCTAACTTCCCCTACTGGTTTATACGCTTTAATTAGAGTTCTAGCCTCTTCAATTAAAGAAACTGCTCTCTGATCATTTGCTCTCTCTAAGAGATTAATAACTTTTTTTTAATACCTCAATGATTCTTAAATAAACCTCTTTTTCCTCGATTTGCTTATTCATCGGATTATTTCGCATTAACTTTTCTGCACCTATCAGTTTCCTGTGAATCGAAAAGTCGTTGGATAATTTTTCAATCAATTTCGAGGTTATTTGAAATAAAGGATAATGGCGAGTAGGAGAATTAGGCGCCACCTCCTCAAAAGATCTCGATAAAGTCGACTGCCGTTTTTCCAAAAAATAGTCTGTGGTGGAAAGATTTTCCTACGATGAATCTTTATCTCGTGCCTATTGCTTCAATCTATAAATAGATCTAACCGCCACGTCTTTATCCGCTTGCGCCTCACCTTTGGTTGAAATGCTTTCTCGATAGCAGCTTTAATTTCTAAAGCTGTTTTTACATTTTGACGGACACGCCTAGACTTCTTCGCTAAATATTCTTCAAAGCTAGCGACTTCTCCCGCAACGTCTCGCAGATACCTATCTACTCTATTTTGAAATTCGCAACAAGAAAAAGAATTGGTTCTTAATTTTATTCTCCCGTTCCTGTTGCGGATAAACTAAATTTTTGACATGTGTGAGGAAAGTTATCACCCAACTTGAAAGAACGGGATCATCCGAACATGCTGACATAAACTCCAAAAAATTTTGGTCTTCAAAAAGTCCTTAGGTAACATCTTCTAGCCTACGATAATCTTGGATAATACAGAAAATAGGATAAGAAGGGTTTCTAAAGTGCACTTCAAATTGCTCTTTAACTAATAAATCGAGTTTATCGCTCGTTTACGAATCTCTCTGAAAATTTTTTCCCGTTCCCGATGTTCTAAATTTCTTCATTTATTACTTTAGCTAACGTCACAGCCAGTTCAAGCAACAGGGAATTATCAAACCCTCCTATCTTTTAATTTTTCTTAAAAAAATAAGCTTTACACTCAGAGGTATTTTCATTCTGACCCTAAACAGCATTGGGAAAAGGAGAAAATAAACTTAGAAAAACTATTCCTAAAACAGAGGAATGTAATGAATGGTTACCCCGTATTTTTTCAATAATAGAACTAGCCAATTGCAATATTGATAAAGACAAGTGAAAATCAAATTTGATGCTTAAGAATTTCTTATCTTCTTCACTTAATTGTTTATCTTTCACTGATTTAATAGTTTCAGCTATTATTTTGTTTTTTTGCTGCTGTTATTGCATCTTGAATAGCCTCATCTTGAAAAAAGAATTTAAAAATTCGAATTTATCAACATGGGAAGCAATGGCTGGAGGCAACAAAACTCTCCCTTGGTTTATTAAATAATCCTCTCCCAACAATCGATTTTCTTTTCATCAGTGTCGTTGAACAATCGACTTAAATCTCTACCGGGTCCTAAAAATCCTAAAGCAGGAATGGCGTATTGTTTTAATACTTTAAAATAAATCAGATCCTCATGAGCATTTCGTTCGATAGATCCATCTAAAAATTTAGCTACTAAGCAATCAGTTACTGCAGAAGGTCCTGCAACTTCTAAAGAGAGATCTCTAAGAGTAACATCATAATTATCAGACAAGCTTATCCTGCGGCAAGCCTCAGCTAACGTCTGTGGTTTTTCCTTTACTACCCTTAAAAGCGGATTCATTCGATGTCGTTACCTCGCCTTGACTCCGAACGACCACTTCAATGTGTGAGTTGTCTGAAAGAGGTAATACTTCAATCGATTTAAAAACATTTCTCTTGGCAAGAGGACTAAAAAATAATTCCTGTTTTTGCAAGATCCCTCCTACAGCAATAAGCGCAGCCTTATGAATCAAATCCGTATTCAATAAATGAAAAATTACTTTCTGTTCCTCTACACTCAGCTTCTCACAAAAAAGACGGGCACTCTGCCATCGAAAAATACGTCGTAATTCAGCAAAAGCCATCTCATAGCTCGGATGCTTTTCCAGAAGCTCATTGTAAGCAGCTTCAATACTTGTGAGAGAATATGTGGTCTTGTTTAGATAAATCAAGAAGCTTCAAACGTTAAGAATACACTTAAAATTTTGGCTCGGCAAAGTTAATTGTTATTCTTTCTCCCCTAGCGTTCGTATCGGGAAAAACGATAGAACTATTTTCCAGTTTTAGTGGATAAGTTTCAAGCCATAATTCCAGAGTAGTTATTGATGCCTCTTTCTCGGTAGGCTTAACTTTCATTGAGCTATCAGGGATTGCGATTTTCACTAATGGCGTAGACTTTTACCTCACTAAATTTTTACCTCACTAAATAAGGTTTTAAAACGTTCCTCAGTAATAAATCCTTGATAATTCTCGAAAGAAGGTATCTTTTCCGAATAAAACAAGCCAGAAAAATGAGCTCGAAAAGGAAAACTCTAATGGTTTGCCAATACATCCTTTCAGAATCATCCCTAACAGAGTCTTATTATCAAGCCCAGTTTAACAAAACTATCTTAAGGATTTCTTAAAAATATTCAAAATTTTAAAGATTTAGGTTAGGTGAGTTTTTGATCGATTTCATGCCGTGAGGCTCACAGTGGAGGCCCTAATCTCTTCCATTTAATTGCTTACCCCACTCCCCGTAATCGGAAGAGATGTTAAAGACTCCGTTGAACTACTTTAATGGAAAAATGAGTTTTGCATAGAAGGTGCGGGAGGTGAGCAAAGAGAAGTCCTAGAGAGACTATCGTCATAATGATCTTCAAACGCTCGATATTTCTTCAATGCCGAACGAAATTTTTCTTCAATTTTCCCAGCCTGATTTGGGTTATTTTCATATTTTAAATATAAAATTTGGTTTTTAATTATAGAGACAACTTTCAGTGTATTAGAATCAAACTTTAAAAAGGCGTTCTTTCCCACTTTCCATCACTCACTAAATTCCAGATATTCAGTTTCAAATACATCCGACTTAGAATTTAATTTTTTATAAAGAATAAAAACTTCTCCTAATTTATCGTCTTTACTATTTAATTTTGTAGGTTGGATATTTTCTTTTATGTAGTCTATTAATGTCCATAATCTTTTTTTTGGCTATGTCATTGCTTCTTGAGAAATAAGTTCGGCCAAATATTCAGCAATTAACATTGCATATCAAGAAAGAATCCTAATTATTATAAAGTTTTTTTCAGCGGGGTCCTTATATTTTTCTTCAAAGTTTTCTAACAGGCCTATTTTAACTCAACCGGGTAAATCAATATTTTTAACAGACGAATTTTTAAAAAAGAGATATAAAACTCTATTGAGAAATAATCTAACCCAATCAAAAAATCCTTGTTAGAAGTTTAATATTCATAGCAATGATATAAAAAATTATTAAAAATTCGGACCCACACCCCTATATTAGATTCACTATCTCGTCATCGTCGAAAGCTTTTTTCAAATTATTTTCAACAATTACTAAGGATTTCTTTCCAAATAATGAATAATTCATTTATTTTTCTCTTTATTCAACTGAAGAAATATAACAATCGATACTTAAGAAATTATTAAATAAAAATTCTTAATGCGATGTCAAATCAAAGCGAAAATATTTTTCTAATATCAAAACAAAATATTGGTCTCCCATGCTTGTCCGCGAAAGACCGAAAGGGGTATTTTTATTTTGTCGTGTATGGAGATTACTAACGACGGGCTTGGAAAAATTTTTAGCACATGAGCACATTCATCCACTAAAATTCCGCCTGTCCAAGAAATATGATGATTAAGCCGTGGTTCATTCAAAAGTTGAAAAACGCTTTTAACAGCACCATCACGTGGGTCAAAAGCGCCAAAAACGAGGTGCTGAATTCTAGCATGAATCATCGCGCCAAGGCACATTGCACAGGGTTCTAAAGTGACATAGAGAGTCGTACCAACTAATCGATAATTACTGAGATTTTTGGCAGCCTCGCGGATCGAAAGTAATTCTGCATGAGCCGTAGGGTCGTTTAATCCAATAGGATGGTTAAATCCCTTTCCGATAATTTCGTTATCTTTTACCAAAACTGCACCCACCGGCACCTCTTGATTTTTTTCAGCTTGCTTCGCTAAGAGAAGCGCTTTCTGGATAAAAAATTCATCAATCATATACCACATTCTATAATGTTCCAGGGAAGAAGAGCCAGAACTACGTCCTTTCCTGCTGTGGGAAAAATCAAGTGAAACTGATTTTTAAGGAGCTACAACTTCAATAAGAGTTGAGTATAATAAGCCATCCCATAACTTGGATAAGAAGCGACGAGATGATTAAGACCTATTTAATATCTTTCTTACAGCGCCCTTTTTATTCTTTTTATCAGGTTGTGATACTATTCATGGTTTCGGCCAAGATTTACAAGCTGGCGGCGAAGCTATAAATCATGCAGCCCCAAAAATTGAAAAATAATTAATTTTATTTTTAATTTTATTTATTTTTAACAAAACTCACTTTTCCAGAACGCTCCAAACGATCTTCTTTTTTTTACATTTTTCTAATCCGCCTCATTTAGTTTCTCTCGAATCATTTCTGACAAATCATGCTCAGTTACTTGATTTTTTGAAATTTTTCCAAATTACCTCTCCATTCCTAATTAGAATGGTGGATCTCCCTTTTATCAAAGTTCCAAATTCGCTGCAGTGGAAAGCTCCTATAACGAACAACTAATCAAGAAAAATAAGCAAAGCCAAGCCGATCATCCGCTTCCAAGAGCGTAAAGGGGCCATTTGATTGGTACGGCTTAAACTGCACCAATAATAAATGATTAAAACAAAATCGAACCCTGTTTCAAAATTAAATCGCTTATTTGCCCCATACGAAGCAAAAAAATCGGATATACATAAATAATTAGGGTTCTTATTAAGAATGTAAAAGATACTTTTATCAAAGTTAATTTTGCTAAGATTTGCTAAGATAATATAAGTAACACTGCGATTCCCCTTCAGCGTTATATGGTTCAAGGGTATTATGTTGATTTATGACTGTCTCCTTCAGTCATCTAGTGGCAAGATGAACTGGTTTCATTCGCCGCTGCCAATGAGCTAAAATGCTTTTATATTGATTCACTTGGCAAAAAATGCCACTATTACGCCTCCTTCGGAATGGGAAAGGGCGCTAAAGCATAGCAATGAAGAAGATTAGAACGGCCGTAATTGGCGTTGGCTATTTGGGTAAATATCATGCAGAAAAGTATGCTGATTTACCGCATTCAGAGCTTGTGGCCGTTTGTGATATCGACCCTGAACGGTGTCATTCGAAAGCCAACGAATTAAACGTTAAATCCGTAATCAATTACCAGTCTCTCCTTGGCCTTGTGGATGCAGTGAGCATCGCAGTTCCCACCCCTTTGCATCATAGAGTAGGACGCTTTTTTTTAGACAATAGGGTCCACGTTCTCTTAGAGAAGCCCATTGCTACTTCTTTAGAAGAGGCCGACGACTTAATTTCTTCTGCCCAGAAAAATAAGGTCATTCTCCAAATTGGTCATCTCGAACGTTTTAATAGCGCTGTAAAAGCTGTAGAATCTCAAATTTCTAATCCTCGGTTTATTGAATCGCTGCGTCTGGCTCCCTTCAAATTGCGAGGCAGTGATGTTAATGTAGTATTAGATTTGATGATTCACGATATCGACATCATCCAATCCATTGTGAAAGCGGATATCCAAAATATCTCTGCGAGCGGCGCCTCCGTGCTATCTCCTTATATTGATATTGCCAATGCCCGTATTGAATTTAGCAACGGATGCGTGGCCAATGTAACGGCCAGCCGTGTAAACCTCAAAACCGAACGCAAACTTCGAATTTTTCAGCACGATAACTATATTGCCATTGACCTCGATCATAAAAAAATTGCCATCCATCGCAAAGGCACTCAAGAAATGTATCCAGGCATTCCTAAAATCACCCGTCAAGTTGAGCGGTTCGAAAAAGGCGATGCGTTGCTTGATCAAATATCAACGTTTCTAGATTCTATTATCCATAACAAACTTCCTCTGGTTTCCGGAGAAGAGGGGAAACGGGCTTTGGCGACAGCTTTAGAAATTTCATTAATTGTGCGACGAACTAACGAACTATTTCCAATTTCTCCAATCGCTATTTCTTAAAATGAACACTCATTCAAAACAGATTTTAATCATAGCAGGTGAGGCCTCGGGAGATTTACTTGGCGCTCATCTTGCAAAATCACTGAAATTCCTTGATCCACAATTGAAAGTGGCTGGTATGGGCGGAAAAAGAATGCGTGAGGCAGGAGTTGATATCTTTATTGACGCAGAAAAACTAGCAGTCATTGGAGTATCAGAAATAATTTCTCAATTGGGTAATATACTTGCGGCTCGCCAGTGCCTAAAAAATCACTTTAAGATCGAACGACCTGATTTAGTAATTTTTATTGACTATCCGGGCTTTAATTTACATATGGCTAAACAAGCTAAAAAAGCAGGAATTAAAGTTCTTTATTATGTAAGTCCGCAAATATGGGCATGGCGATATGGCCGTATTAAAAAAATAAAAAAATATGTAGATCACATGGGGGTTTTATTCCCTTTCGAAGAAAGATTATATCAACGAGAAAATATTTCCGTCAGTTTAGTTGGACATCCGTTAATTGACATTACAGTACCCACTTTGCCGCGTGAAAAAGTGTATCAAAAATTCGATTTATCAACAGAAAAGCCCATTATTGGCTTATTTCCTGGCAGTCGTTCCCAGGAGATTGCCCGCTTGTTGCCCATTATAACTTCTGCTACACGCCTTATTAAAGAGCGCCTCCCTAATGCTCAATTTGTGTTGCCACTGGCACCTAATTTGTCTTCTCAAGATGTTCGCAATTATTTATTTTCAGACATTAAAATTATTGAGGACAATACTTATAATGTACTATCTGTATGTGATGCCGCCATTGCTGTTTCTGGCACAGTTACATTAGAAATTGCTTTACATCAAATTCCTTTTGTTATTCTCTACAAAGTGAGCCCTCTCACCTATTGGTTGGGGAAACGGCTTATTCAAGTCCCATTTATTGGGCTCTCTAACTTAGTGGCTGAAGAACCCATTACCCCTGAGTTTATTCAGCATCAAGCCACTCCTCAAGCTATTGCTAACGAAATTTATCGCTTGTTAGAAGATCACTCTTATCGACAGACTTGTTTAAATAAGTTAAAACCACTTCGGGCTAAGCTAGGGGATAGTGGAGCCTCCCTCAAAACGGCAAAGATCGCCCTAAAACTGATAACTTCTTAATTTATTTAATCTTTATAAAAATGAGGTTGCGTGAAGAAACACCAACATTAAATGCGGAAGTTATTGAGAAAATTGCTACCGCTTTGGAATGCGCCAAACAATATGA
>NZ_NIQB01000011.1:0-15950 GCF_018687865.1 Coxiella-like endosymbiont of Rhipicephalus sanguineus
AGGTTCTACGATATACGATAATAGTGGTTCCTTCTGGGAATAAAGGCTCCATCGTACAGCCTTTATAATAATTAAGCTATAAGCCAGCTTACTGACATTGGCATCAGTAGAAACATTAAGTGAGGCTTTCTGAGTTTTGATATTGTTGTGAAAAAGAGGTCGACCAGCTTATAGCATCTTTCCATGAAATCAAATGGACACGATTCCATAGAGATTGAGCGGTTCCACGTTTGAGGGCTTCTTCACTTGGTAATGGTTCTTCTCCAATCGAATTGACTGACATTGACTGAGAAATATCTAGCCATGGGCTTTATTGTAGCCAATTTCGGGTTAGTGTTTTGGCCAGTAGATAATCGATGAATAATTGATTGTGCTATGCTGGTTCGTCGAGCTAATTTACTAGCATTAATTTGGGCTAACAACATCAATGTCTTAAGATTCAAACTAAACGAAGCCATCTTTGTGTCCATATTTTCCCTTGGCTAATCAAGAAATTATTGTTTCATGAAGTATATCAATTCTTAATTGAGATTCCAACTATATCTTACATTTAATGATTCCTCATTTAATGATTCCTTAATATTAATTTAATTTCCTTTTCCCTTTTGGCAGCAAAAAATATCCTTAAGGAATATAAAAGATTTCTTAAAAAGAGAATGATATTATCAGCGAATGGCATTATCCGAATTTTCAATTATTGATACCTATTTTCGACAAAGTAAATCAAAATGCCTTATAGCAGGTATTGGTGATGATGCGGCCGTAATAGAAATACCCCCCGATACACAAATAGTAACTTCAATAGATACTCTGGTAAAAGATATTCATTTTTCAGTAAATACTTTACCACGCGATTTGGGTTATAAAGCATTAGCGGTTAATCTTAGTGATTTGGCGGCAATGGGGGCAAAACCGGATACCGCATTATTGGCGTTGACCCTAGAAAAAGCTAATAAAAAATGGCTCGAAGATTTTTCGGAAGGATTTTTTTCTTTGGCAGAACAATACAGAGTTTCTTTGATGGGGGGAGACATAACGGCAGGACCACTTTGCATATCCATAGTGGTTAACGGCATGGTCCCGCAGGGAAAAGCTATTTATAGAAGGGGCGCCAAAGCCGGCGATTTAATTTATGTGACAGGAACGATAGGAGATGCTGGTTTAGCATTAGATTTATTAAATCAAAAACACAAAAAAATTGATCCCTTTTTATTAAAACGATTACATTGCCCTTCCCCGCGTATTAAAGCAGGCTTGGCTTTGCGTGGAATTGCGAGTGCGGCAATTGATATTTCAGATGGATTGGTGGCCGACCTCGAAAAAATTATTCAAGCTAGTGGGGTGGGCGCTAAGATTCATGCCGATCAGCTTCCTTTATCTGAAAATTTAAAACAATATTGTGCATTAAAAAAAGCCTGGAATTATGCTTTGACGTCAGGGGATGATTATGAGCTTTGTTTTACAGTGCCCCATAAAAAAAGCTCTCAATTAGAAAAACTTTTTAAGAATTTGGATTGTGAATACCGATGTATTGGTGAGATTATAGAAGGGAGAACTTTTTCAATAGTGGATGATCAGAATCAACAACTAAAGATAGTAAAAAAAGGTTATGAGCATTTTTAAGAAAAAAAATAATGTTCCTCAAAGCATGTGGACGAACCCTATTGAATTCATTGCTTGTGGATTTGGTGTGGGTGCAATACCGTGGATGCCAGGTACGTTTGGCACAATGTTGGGCGTGGTTTTTTATCTTTTTTTGATCCGATTTTCTTTGCTTACTTATAGCATTATTGCACTCGTTCTTTTTATTTTTGGACTAATTATTTGTGATATTACGAATCAACACTTTGGCACTTTCGATCATCCAGCCGCTGTATGGGATGAAGTAGTCGGATTTTTATTTGTCATGATTGCTATCCCCAAAATTTGGTATTTCATTTTAATGGGTTTTATTTTATTCCGCATATTCGATATTTGGAAACCGTGGCCTATTAGTTGTCTTGAAAAAAATATTGGAGGCGGTTTGGGTGTGATGATTGACGATGTAATGGCTGCTTTATACACATGGATAATTTTAGTTATTATTGTCAATGTCTTCAATATTTACCAATGGTCGAATAGTATTCGAAAGTAATCGTTTAAAAGGGAGTTAAATCGATGAGCTTACGGGGAGGGTAAAATTCATTGCGACCAGTTTATTTTTTCTTCCCTGTTTTTTCTTCTTGCAACTTCTTTGTTGGTGGTCTCGAAGTTCCCTCTTCTAACTCCTGGGTATTATCTGTCGGAGCTTTTGGTGCTATTTATGATGCAGATTTTAAGCACGAGGTTAATTTTGTAGTTAATTTTCCTCCCGGTTTGGCCACACAAATTTTTAATTCCTATACACAACTCCTATACACAACAATTCGGTTATGGAATAGGTGCTCAAGTCGGAGTTCAGTATCATTTCGATAAGCGGTATTACATCGGGTTGGAGGCAAGCGGGTAACGAAACAGTCAACAAGGAAACAATAATTCTTTCGCACAAGTATCGACAGCTTTTGGTTTTGTGCCTCAAAATAATTTTCGAATTATAGGTATAACGTAGATTTTACCAGTGCTTTTTTTAGTATTGATTTAACGCCTCACACTCAATATTTATGGAAGAATTTGCGTTTCTTATGGCTTAATTGCGGCAAAAATTTATTCTGAATCAATCTACTCCTGTAAACTTGATTGATTCCAATTTTACAATAAACAATAAGCAAATCCTTGTGGGGTTATGTGGCTGGCTTGGGAATTACTGAAGATTTTGGACGTTGCGTTAGTCTCTTTGCGGAATATGATTACTAAGACATGAGAAAAAGAATTTGTCCACATTGACCGGTATTATTCCTTCTCCCGTGATTGTTTCTGAAACTTATATATACCCAAATGGTATTAATAGATGCTTATACGATTCGCGTGGGTTTGGCTGTTGGTTTGGCCCTTTAATTTTTGAACTGAGTCGTTATGCCGATAAAAGGAGTGAGGTTCATGAAGATACGACGACACGTAAAATGCTTGGCACTATTTGTCTTGGAGAGCAATTTTTTCGCGAATAACGCGTTGGCAGGTAGATCTGAAATTCCATGTAAATGCCAGTGGCATCCCAGCATTTGTTGAACCTATAGCCAGTAATTTTTATCAGAATGGTTATTCGGGCAGTGGTCAAGTAGAAGTTCGATACCAATTTTATAATCCTTGGTTTCTAGGTGCTGAGTTTGCTGCAATGGAAAATTCCGAAACCGCCCATACAGTGGCCTCTATTCTTTCACCTGTAACTGGTGATTTAATTTTTGTCTTAAGATAATAAATTTTGAGTTCGTTACAACTTGGATTTCGCAGCCCTGCTAGGAGTTAATGTTACTCTCCCAACAAGGATTTATTTAAAAGGTGGCGGTTTACTATGCTTAAATAAAACACACACTCATGGTTTTTAATCCAGTAGCTTTCTTACCCAGCGCAAGTTTTCAGCAGATTACTGAGAGAAATCGGTGAGATTATTTAATTGGGTTTGGTTTTGGAATATGACTTTTGTCGTTAGATAGCGATTTTTACGGAGTATGATTATGGCTGGTTTAATTCGAAATACTTTGGGTACTACTATTAACCCTGACCCCGCTGTGAACGGTCCTGATTTTTAATAGTCAAAATTGTAAGTATTCATGCCTGTTTGGTTCGCTTGGGACTTAATTTTGGCTTTGTGATGTAACTCTTGAGTAAAGAATTTAGAAGGAGTGAATTCATGGAGTATTTGACAGAGCAAGAGCATTCGGCTAGTAGCGTTTTTCTCTTAATAAGTGAGAGAACGTTAGCGGGAGGCTATGAAACTTCTGTGCAAAGTCCGTGGATGATTTATGCAGGGGGCTTTTGGTGGCTATTATCATCCCACGATAACAGTATTAATTTCTTTATCAAGATAATACACCACGCAATCAGTTATTCAGCACTGAAATCCGTCAACGAGGAATATCCTGGGGAGGACATGTCGGCGCGCAGTATCATTTTGCATCCCTTTATTAGTCGGTTTGGATTTTAGTGGAATGGGACTCGCGGCTCCCCTCATTTAATACCACGTTGTATATAAAATACAATTTTGACCTTGCTGCAATTTTCGTAATAGATCTTACGCCCACTACCCATATTTACACCAAGGCAGGTGGTTCTTACGCCCGATTAAAGCAAGAGTTGCTCCTTCTTTCATAGTGTTCCCACCCACGACGACAACTTCTTTCAACAAAGCTTCCGCTATAATCTTTGGGGAATTGTTCTTGGTTTAGGACTTACTCGCGATGTTGGGCAATGGATAAGTTTCTTTGTGGAATATGATTTCTCCGATTATGGCAATCGTCGATTAAATACGCTCACTAACATTATCGCTTTCCCGACACCGTACTTATAAATTCGTTTATACCCAACAACATGGAGATAATATTCGAACCTTACAACACACCATTCGGGCCGTGTGGATGTGAAATTTTATCTTTAGGCGACCGGACCCGTATCAAATCCACGCAAAGGTACGAGGAAGACTTAGGTAATCGTTAGGTTAATTAATTATTTCCGTTCGTTTAAGGGAATTACATCCCGCTCTTTTTCACCGATATACAATTGGCAAGGACGAGCGAGTGGGTGATTCGAACTCATCATTTCCATCCAGTGAGAAATCCAACCAACGGTCCTCGATAAAGCAAAAATCACTGTAAACATATTAGAAGGAATTCCAATAGCATTTAGAGTAAGACCCGAATAAAAATCCACGTTGGGATAAAGTTTCTTTTTAATAAAATAGTCATCTTCTAACACAATTTTTTCGAGTTTTCTTGCTAATTTAAATAGCGTTTCGTCTTTTTTACTTACCACATTCAAAACTTCATGGCAGGTTTTCTGCATTACTTTTGCTCGCGGATCATAGTTTTTATAAACACGATGGCCAAAACCCATTAAACGGAAAGGATCATCTTTGTCTTTTGCTTTTTTGAGGTACTTATTAATGTTCTTCTCATGGCCTATTTCTTGGAGCATATTAAGGCAAGCTTCATTGGCCCCACCATGTGCCGGTCCCCACAGAGCACTAATTCCCGCCGAAATACATGCAAAAGGATTAGCGCCTGTAGAACCCGCCACGCGGACCGTAGTAGTGGAAGCATTTTGTTCATGGTCGGCGTGCAATGTAAAAATCCGGTCTATTGCACGAACTAATACGGGATCTGGGAGTTTTTCTTCATAAGGCGTCCCAAACATCATATGAAGAAAATTTTCGGCGTAGGACATATCCTGACGGGGATGTATAAATGCTTGGCCTATTGAATATTTATAGCTCATTGCGGCAAGAGTGGGCATTTTTGCTATCAGACGAATAGCCGATAATTCTCGATGTTTGGGATTTTTAATATCCAGAGCATCGTGATAAAACGCCGATAACGCCCCACTGTCGAAAGTACCATAGCCATTGGGTGAGCATTACGTTGGAAGCCATCAAAGAAATGAGTTACTTGTTCATAAACATTAATGTGGTTTTTAACAAAGTGAACAAATTTTTCTTTTTGATTTTTATTGGGTAACTCGCCATACAGAAGTAAATAACAAACTTCTATGTAGTTACACGATTCGGCTAGTTGATCAATGGGGTAACCTCGATACAATAAAACACCTTGTTCACCATCGATAAAAGTAATTTTGGATTCACAAGCGGCAGTTGAATAAAACCTACGTCTAAAGTATAAATACCGGCTTTACCAAGAGTTTTTATATTTATAGAGTCTTTACCTAAAATGGGAGATTTAATCGGAAATTCAGCAGATTGATTACCGAAAGAGAGTTTTGCTGTAGACGTGGTCATGGATGCTCCTCATAGCAGGCAACGAAAAATATTTAATTCTAAATTTATTTTCTTAATTCTAAATTTATTTTCAAAGATTGACCAATTCCAATTGTAAGAAAATTTTTTGGAATTGATACTTAAGAAGCTACTTCTTCCTTCAGCCACATCAAATTTCGGTTTGTGTTCTTTTGATAATGTCGTTATAATCACCAAGCGAGTAGCGCAAGCACCGTACAAGCAAGCACCGTACAAGTATCATAGCGCTATCCCTTTGATTAAAAACAGATTTCTAAAATGGAGTGATGGGATGCGTACCGAACGGCCGGTTAGGCCGATTAATCTTGATCTGACTAAATTTCGTTTTTCACCGATGGCCCTCGTATCGATTTGCCATCGAATTTCTGGCTTTATTCTTTTTTTATGTATGCCTTTAATGTTTTATCTCCTGCATCAAGCCACGCTATCGGAAGCCTCATTTTGGAATTTGCAACAATTGCTCATCCATAATCATTGGCTAAAAGTTGCCGTATGGATCATGTTTTCTGCCACTTTGTTTCATTTATTTGCTGGCATACGCCACTTAGTAATGGATCTTGGTTTCGGGGAATCTGTCCGTGAGGGGCGCATCACAGCCTATATGGTTTTTGTGATTTCATTTATCCCTATTATATTAGCAGGAGTGTGGATATGGTAGACCGGACAAGCCGGCGCGGTTATTGCGACTGGTTCGTGCAACGCATCACTGCTTTGTTGAGCGGTATTTATACCGTTTTTCTCATCATTTTTTTGCTTATATGCTACCCCATTTCTTATGCGCAATGGCATTCCTTATTTACACATTTGGCCATGAAAATTTTTACCTTACTAGTGATTTTTAGTGTGCTATGGCATGCATGGATCGGCATGTGGACGATTTTCACAGATTATGTAAAAATAAGCCAACCCGATTAGCATTAGAGACAATCGTTTGCTTGCTATTAGTTGCTTATTTTATATGGGTCATTGAATTTTTGTGGATAGCGCGGTGAGGTAAGCATGAATTCCATCCAAGTTAAAGAATATGACGCCTTGATTGTGGGCGCAGGTGGCGCGGGATTGCGCGCTGCATTAGAAATGGCACAGTCGCGAGAATATAAAGTGGCTGTTGTTTCAAAAGTTTTTCCTACTCGATCTCACACTGTTTCTGCGCAAGGAGGTATTGCAGCGGCTTTGGGAAATGTAGTTCCCGATAAACCGATATGGCATATGTACGATACCGTAAAAGGTTCTGATTATTTGGGTGATCAGGATGCCATCCAATACATGTGTGAACAAGCGCCTCCTTCCGTGTACGAATTAGAGCATTATGGTCTCCCTTTTTCCCGCTTAAACAATGGCCGTGTTTATCAGCGTGCTTTCGGTGGACACACCCGCGATTTGGAAAAGAAATGGCACGTCGTACCTGCGCTTGCGTGGATCGAACGGGTCATGCGATGTTGCATACGCTCTATCAAAAAAATGTCGAAGCCGAAACTCACTTTTATAACGAGTGGTATGGCATTGACTTGGTTCGGGGGATCAAGGGGGGGATTGTGGGGCTAATTGCTCTGAACATGGCAACGAGTGATTTGGTCTTTTTAAATCGCGAGCGACCATTTTTGCAAGCGGCGGTGCAGGTCGTATTTATGAAACCACTAGTAACGCATATACAAACACTGGAGATGGAATTGGAATGGCCCTTCGAGCCGGCTTACCTGTGCAGGATATGGAATTTTGGCAATTCATCCTACGGGTATTTACGGAGTGGGGTGTTTGATTACTGAAGGGGCCCGTGGTGAAGGTGGATATCTTATTAACAAAGACGGTGAGCGGTTTATGGAACGTTATTCACCTCATTTAAAAGACCTTGATTGTCGGGATGTTGTTTCGCGTTCTATTTTACAAGAAGTTATGACAGGAAATGGTGTAGGTCCAAAGAAGGATCACGTTTTATTGAAATTGGACCATTTAGGGGAAAAAGTATTGCGAGAGCGTTTACCCGGTATTATTGAGCTTTCAGAAAAATTTGCTAACGTCGATATCACTAAAGAACCCGTTCCGATTTTACCCACGTGTCATTATATGATGGGTGGTATTCCTACGACCATTCATGGACAAGCGCTAACCGTGGATGAACGCGGTAATGACCAAGTAGTTGAAGGTATGTTCGCTGCCGGTGAGTGTGCTTGCGTGTCCGTCCATGGAGCCAATCGGTTGGGAACGAATTCTCTATTAGATTTGGTCGTTTTCGGACGAGCAATCGGTTTGTATTTGCAAGAAGTCTTAAAAACGGAATTAAAGCATCGTGCTGAAAATCCCGATGATATTGATAGCACTTTAGCTCGTCTCAAACGTTGGGAAAAATCCGATAATACGGAAAATCCAGTGACAATTCGTCAAGAAATGGCGAAAGCTATGTCAGAAGATTTTGGTGTTTTCCGAGATGAGAAACAAATGGACCAAGGATTAAAGCGTTTAGAAAAATTACAAGAACGATTACAGCGAGCAAAATTGATGGACACTAGTCGGAGATTTAATAATGCACGGGTGGAAGCATTAGAACTTGATAATTCAATCGAAGTGGCTTACGCAACGGCCGTTTGTGCTAAGCAACGTACAGAAAGCCGAGGAGCTCATTCCCGTTACGATTATAAAGAGCGCGATGACGTCAATTGGTTAAAACATACAGTTTATTTTCAAGATGGGCGCATTGATTATCGTCCTGTTAATATGAAACCCAAGGAAATGGAACCATTTTTACCTAAAGTGAGAGATTAAGGTATGAACAAAAAATCTCGAGTGATGACGTTTTCTATAATGCGTTTCAATCCCGAAAGGGATAAAAAACCTTATATACAGGATTATCAGCTGAATGTTTCCACAATACCCGGGAAAATGTTGCTCAATGCTTTGGAAGCAATTCGTGAAAAGCAACCAGACATCGGCTTGCGTCGTTCGTGTGGGGAGGGAGTATGTGGATCGGATGGAATGAATATTAATGGTAAAAATGGCTTGGCTTGTGTAACACAATTGAAAACCTTGCCGGATCGAGTAGTAGTTCGGCCTTTGTCGGGTTTTCCTATTATTCGTGATTTAATTGTCGATATGGAGCAGTTCTATGCTCAGTACAAAAAAGTAAAACCTTACCTTCTTAACAATCAAGAGACCCCACAAAAGGAGCGCTTGCAATCACCTGCCGATCGCGCCAAATTAGACGGGCTCTACGAATGTATTTTGTGCGCTTGCTGTTCGTCTTCTTGCCCTTCTTATTGGTGGAATCCTGATAAATTTATTGGACCCGCAGGATTGTTATGGTCTTATCGATTTATTGCCGATAATCGGGATACTGAGAAAAAAGAACGCTTAGATGCAATGAAAGATCCTTACAGTATTTTTCGTTGTCGAACCATTATGGATTGTGCAACTGTGTGTCCGAAGAATCTTAATCCAGCGAAAGCAATTCGACAAATTCGTATGGGGATGCTTTGTGAAAGAGAAAGTGGTGAGTAAGTTAATCACCTCTAATCTCTCGAAAGAACGTGAGAAAGGCGAATAGCTTAGGAGAAAATAAAAAATTATGCAAAAAGAAACCGTGATGGAACAATTTCAAAAAAGTTCGTATTTAGCTGATAACAACGCTGGTTACATTGAAACGCTTTACGAAAATTTTCTTAGAGATCCCAATAGTGTTAATGAAGAATGGCGCCATTATTTTCAATCCTTATCACAAGGCACTGCTGTACCGGACATTTCAGATGTTAGCAATCAAGAAGAATTTCGTGAATTAGCACAGCAAGCTCGTATTGCTGCCCCGAGTGCAGCACCGGCCAGCAAGCAAACGGCGGTTGATTTATTAATTGAAGCTTATCGGCGATTTGGTCATCTCAACGCGAAGATTGACCCTTTGGGTGGCGATCGAGCAGTGGATTCCCGCTTGGAATTAAATCATTACGGCCTAACGGAAGCTGATTTTAAAGAAACATTTTCAACAGCGGGTTTTTAGATAAACCTCAAGCAACCTTAAAAGAGATATATAACCATTTACGTGAAGTTTATTGCAGTTCTATTGGTGTCCAATTCAGTACCATCTCAGATGAGCGGGAGCGACATTGGTTGCGAGATTATGTAGAACATCGACTGGGTCACATTGATTTTGATAAAAAAATTAAAAGAAATATTTTACAGAAATTGGTAGCAGCAGAAACTCTCGAAAAATACCTCGATACGAAATATGTAGGCCAAGTTCGCTATTCTTTGGAAGGTGGTGAAAGTTTAATTCCCCTTTTAGACGAACTAATCAAACGGGCCCGGGGCAAGAAATTAGATGAAATAGTAATTTGCATGGCCCATCGTGGTCGGGTCAATGTGTTATTGAATATCATGGGTCAATCAGCTGCTGAATTATTTCAAGAGTTTGAAGGCAAAAAAGATTATGGTTTGACGTCGGGGGACGTAAAATATCACCGGGGCTATTCGCGAGATGTAAAAACCGATGAGGGTCCGATTCATTTATCGTTAGCTTTTAATCCTTCGCATTTGGAATTTATATGTCCCGTGGTAATGGGATCTGTGCGGGCACGCCAAGAAAGAAAGAATGGACAAAATCCGGATTACGCGATGGCTATAATGATCCATGGAGACGCTTCCTTTGCGGGCGAAGGTATTGTCATGGAAGCGCTCAACATGTCGCAAACGCGGGCCTATTATGTGGGTGGTTCTATCCATATTATTTTGAATAATCAATTGGGTTTTACTACCAGCAATCCTAAAGACGCGCGATCCTCTTTGTATTGCACCGATATAGCGAAAATGCTCGATGCGTCAGTATTCCATGTTAATAGTGACGATCCTGAAGCCGTGATTGCAATTACCCAATTGGCGCTGGATTATCGAATGGAATTCCATAAAGATATCTTTATTGATCTTGTTTGTTATCGACGACGCGGCCATCAAGAGGTAGACGATCCAGTGCCGACTCAACCTGCGATGTACAAGATTATTCAAGAGCACGCCACTACTCGAGTGCTTTATGCAAAAGAACTTATTAACCAAAAGATTTGTACTTCTGAAGAAGTCCATGAATGGACAGAAAAATATCGCACTCGTCTCGATGAAGGACGACAAATGCTAGAGACTCTTCCCGATAATCTGTCGGCGCATTATGCAGCCAATTGGACTCCCTACCTCGGCCAAGAATTGGCTACTGTGGTAGTAGACACCACTGTTCCATTGAAAAAATTAAAAGTACTTGGAGAAAAGCTCGCTACATTGCCTGATACGGTTAAACTTCATCGTAAAGTCGCCGCTATTTACGAGGCAAGACTCGAAATGGCCGAAGGTAAAGCTCCAATAGATTGGGGTTTTGGTGAAATGATTGCTTATGCTTCTTTGTTGGAAGAAGGATATCCAGTTCGATTGGTGGGACAGGATTCTCGACGAGGTACTTTTTTTCATCGACATGCCACTGTTTTTAATCAAGATACTGGAAAAGAATATGAGCCCTTAAAACATTTAAATTTCAAACAAGCAAAAGTACATATTTACGATTCTTTACTTTGTGAAACCGGCGCACTAGGGTTTGAATATGGTTATTCCACTGCTGACCCAAAGTCATTAATTATTTGGGAGGCACAATTTGGTGACTTTGCCAACGTGGCTCAAGTGATTGTTGATCAATTTATAAGTTCGGGATGGCAAAAATGGAATCGCCTCTCTGGTTTAGTGATGTTTTTGCCGCATGGTTATGAAGGTAAGGGTCCCGAGCATTCTTCGGCTCGGTTAGAGCGTTACTTGCAACTTTGTGCTCAGAATAATATACAAGTGTGTGTTCCTACTACACCCGCACAAATTTTCCATTTATTGCGACGTCAAGTATTACGTACTTATCGGAAACCTTTAATTGTTATGACGCCGAAGAGTTTATTACGTCATAAATTGGCGGTTTCTTCGTTAGAAGATTTAACTCATGGCCAATTGAAATTAATCATTCCCGAAATTGATAAGCAGGATCCGAAAAAAATAAAACGGGTTGTACTTTGCAGCGGTAAAGTTTATTACGATCTATTAACCAAACGGCGTGAGAATAAATTAAATAATGTTGCTTTGATTCGTATTGAACAATTATATCCATTTCCTTATGATGAATTAAAATCCGAACTTAAAAAATATTCCAACGCGAAACAAGTAATTTGGTGTCAGGAGGAACCTAAGAATCAAGGCGCTTGGTTCTGTACTCGCCATCGACTCACAAAATGTTTACAAAATAATCAAACTTTAGATTATGTAGGACGGCCTGCTTCAGCTGCGCCGGCCGCGGGTTATCCAGCACTTTATTTAAAATCGCAAAACAAATTGATTAATGAAGCTTTAGAGCTCGGAGAGGAAATTTAACATGCCCACAATTGAAATTAAAGTTCCCATGCTCCCCGAATCCGTTACCGATGCCACGGTGGCAAAATGGTACAAAAAGGAGGGTGATTCCATTTCTCGGGATGAAAACTTAGTCGACTTGGAAACCGATAAAGTAATGTTAGAAGTCCCAGCACCAAAAGATGGTATTATCAAAAAGATAGAGGTTAAAGAGGGCAGAGTTGTTAAGGCAAGCGAAATTCTTGCAATATTAGAAGAAGACCATGGAGAAGGCGAAGTTGAGAAAGAAAAAAAAGAGAAAAAAGATAAAGATGAAGATAAAGATGAAGTAAAAAAGAGCGAAGAAGAAGAAAAAACTAAGAAAAAATCTGAAGAAAGTGAGAGTGAGCTGAGTCCCGCTGTTCGACGATTAGTTGCTGGAAAAGGTCTGGATGTTAGCGAAATTGAAGGGAGTGGGAAAGAAGGACGAATTACGAAAAAAGATGTGGAGGATTATTTAGAAAGTCAAAAAGCAAAACCTGCTGAAAAAAAAACTGAAAAAAAATTGGAAAAGGGGAGCCAACGGAAAAACGCGTTCCTCTTTCTCGCATTCGTCAACGAATCGCGGAACGCTTAGTTCAAGTACAGCAAGAAGCTGCATTATTAACCACCTTTAATGAAATTAATATGAAACCAGTAATGGACTTAAGGAAAAAATACCGCGATGAATTTGAGAAAAGACACAAAGTCCGCTTAGGCTTAATGTCATTTTTTATGAAAGCTTCAGTTGAAGCGCTGAAAAGATTTCCGATGGTAAATGCTTCGATTGATGGTAGCGAAATTATTTATCACAATTATTACGACATTGGGATCGCGGTAGGTACGGAACGTGGCTTAGTGGTCCCTGTTCTCAGAAATGCGGAAAATATGAGCATGGCTGATATTGAGAAGCAAATCCGAGAATATGGCTCTCGAGCTCAAGAAGGGCGTTTGGGAATTCATGAATTAATAGGGGAACGTTCACAATTACCAATGGAGGAACTTATGGATCTCTCTTATCTACGCCAATCATTAATCCTCCTCAAACTGCTATTTTGGGAATGCATAAAATTGAGGATCGACCTGTTGTAGAAAATGGCAAAATTGTCATTCGGCCGATAATGTTAGTGGCTTTATCTTACGATCACCGCGTGCTCGATGGCCGTGAAGCGGTATTATTTTTGGTAACTATTAAGGAATTACTGGAGGATCCGGCCCGTTTAGTATTGGGGATATGATGATAATCCTACTACATTTTAGCCCTCAAAAGGGAGTGGTTGGATAAGGGAAGAATAAAAACAAAAGAAAACAAATATGAACTTACACGAGTATCAATCAAAACATCTATTAAAAAAATACAACATTCCTGTGCCTCTAGGTGAAGTGGTTTTTAATCCGGAAGCAGCTGTAGATGCGGCCAGTAAAATTGGTGGTAATCGTTGGGTAGTTAAAGCCCAAGTGCATGCAGGTGGTCGTGGAAAAGCAGGTGGTGTCTGTTTAGTTCAGAATAAAGAAGAGCTAAAGGCCGCTGTAAAAGCCTTACTAGGAACGCGTTTAGTTACCTACCAAACAGACAAACGTGGGCAACCGGTAAATCAAGTTTTAATTGAAAAAACATCTAATATCGCTCGAGAATTATATTTGGGTGCAGTAATCGATCGCTCCTCTCAGCGGATTGTTTTTATAGCTTCCGCGGAGGGCGGTGTTGAAATTGAGAAAGTGGCGGGAAAATCTCCCGAGAAAATTTTAAAAATAATTGTTGATCGTGCAGTTGGATTACAACCTTTTCAATGTCGGCAATTATTCTTTGGTCTAAATTTAGATCCTGCCCAAATGCTGTCATTTACGGATATTGTTATTAGGCTGTATGAATTATTTATCGAACGCGACCTGAGCTTATTAGAAATTAATCCTCTCGTCGTCACTGGTTCAGGAGAACTTCTTTGTTTAGATGCAAAATTAAATGTGGATGATAACGCGCTTTATCGTCAACGGGAACTTCGTGAAATGCGTGATGCAAGCCAAGAAGACGAACACGAAACCTTAGCACAACAATGGGAATTAAGTTATATCAAATTGGATGGTAATATTGGTTGTATGGTGAACGGGGCAGGACTCGCCATGGCTACTATGGATCTTATTAAACTGGCAGGCGGTGAGCCAGCTAATTTCCTGGATGTGGCTGGAAGTGCTACCAAAGAACGAGTAACCGAAGCTTTTAAAATTATCGTCTCAGATAAAAATGTCAAAGGAATTCTCGTAAATATATTCGGCGGCATTGTTCGATGTGATTTAATCGCCGAAGGTATTATTAGTGCAGTGAAAGAAGTTAGTGTTGATGTTCCAGTAGTTGTTCGTTTAGAAGGAAACAATGCTCAATTGGGTGCAAAGAAACTTGTAGAGAGTGGCATGAACATCGTTGCTGTAAAAGGTTTTGCAGATGCCGCGAAAAAAATCGTCGAACAAGTAAAAGTGACAACATAATGAGTATTTTAATTAATAAAGAAACCAAAGTAATTTGCCAAGGTTTTACCGGAAAAAATGGTACTTTCCACTCCGAGAAAGCATTGCAATATGGAACAAAAATGGTAGGTGGTGTGACACCGGGGAAAGGGGGACAAGAGCATTTGGGATTACCTGTTTTTAATAGTGTGCATGAAGCTGTAGATAAAACAGGCGCTGATGCCACTATGATTTTCGTTCCGGCACCTTTTTGCAAAGATTCTATTATTGAGGCCATCGATGCAGGCATAAGTTTGGTGATTTGCATTACTGAGGGAGTTCCTGTTCTTGATATGCTGACCGTTAAAGCCTATCTTAAACAGCATCCTGATGTACGTTTAATTGGGCCAAATTGCCCTGGAGTTATTACACCAGGGGAGTGCAAAATTGGAATTATGCCAGGCATATCCATCAGCCCGGCAAAGTCGGTATTGTTTCTCGCTCAGGAACTTTGACTTATGAAGCTGTGAATCAAACCACACAATTGAATTTTGGTCAAAGTACGTGTGTGGGTATCGGGGGTGATCCTATTCCGGGCACCAGTTTTATTGATGTGTTGGAGTTATTTGAAAAGGATCCCCAAACAGAAGCCATAGTGATGGTGGGTGAGATTGGTGGTACAGCAGAAGAAGAAGCGGCGGAGTTTATTAAGTCTGATGTAAAGAAACCAGTGGTCTCCTATATTGCTGGAGTGACCGCACCCTTAGGTAAAAGGATGGGGCACGCAGGAGCTATTATTGCTGGAGGAAAAGGAACTGCCGCGGATAAATATGCCGCTTTAGAAGCTGCAGGTGTTTTTACAGTCAAATCACCAGCCGAAATTGGTCAAGGAGTCGCTGAAGCAACAGGCTAGGTCGGTTCATTGAAATTGACGAAAACGAAACCACCGCAATCGATTCAACTACTAGAATCCCTTAAATTTTATTTTCTCTTTCTTCGTTATATCGCGGTGGGACTGACTTCCTTCCTCATGGATGTGGGTGTTTTTGCACTGTGTTACTTGATTACTCACCAAAAACTCAGCTCTCTCGTGATTGGCCGTTTAATTTCGGGTTCTTTTAATTTTTATTTCAATAAATACTTGGTTTACCGTTCCTTGGAAAAAGGATTATTAAAACGAGA
This sequence comes from Coxiella-like endosymbiont of Rhipicephalus sanguineus, assembly GCF_018687865.1. Taxonomy (NCBI): domain Bacteria; kingdom Pseudomonadati; phylum Pseudomonadota; class Gammaproteobacteria; order Legionellales; family Coxiellaceae; species Coxiella-like endosymbiont of Rhipicephalus sanguineus. The sequence goes on from NZ_NIQB01000011.1 coordinate 15,875, forward strand.
AGCCTTTCGATATTTGTTATTGGCTATTGGCATTTTCTTCATTTCCTATCGAACCATTCAGCTATTAATCACGCAT
>NZ_NIQB01000012.1:0-5127 GCF_018687865.1 Coxiella-like endosymbiont of Rhipicephalus sanguineus
ATTAAGCCATACTCCAAAGCCTCTTCCGGTGTTAAGAAATAATCGCGGTTCGTGTCTCTTTCAATTTGCTCGAAACTTTTTCCCGTATGTTTGGCCAAAATTTCCGTCAGCTGGTCACTGACTCGCTTAGTTTGTTTGGCATGAATTTGAATGTCAGTACCTTGACCTTGATATCCACCTAATACCTGGTGAATCATTACCAAAGAATTCGGCAGGCATTGTCTTTTTCCATGAGCCCTGAGGCAAGAAGCAAGGCACCAGCACTGGCGGCTTGTCCAAAACATAAAGTACGTACATCAGGTTTTACAAATTGCATGGTGTCATAAATTGCCATTGCTGAACTCACCGAACCTCCAGGAGAATTTATATAAAGATTGATTTCCTTAGAGGGATTTTCCGATTCTAAAAAAAGCATTTGCGCGATGGCTAAATTGGCCATGTGATCTTCAATCTGGTCAATTAGAAAAATAATTCGTTCCTTTAGAAGACGTGAATAGATATCATAAGCTCGTTCGCCTCGCGACGTTTGCTCAACCACCATGGGAATTAAGACACTCATCATCAATCACCTTGTTGTGCTTGTTGGACTGCTTCCTCATAAGTTACGTTTCGTTCTTCAACTTCAAGCTGGTTCAATAGCACCGCTACTGCTTGATCTTCGAGAACAACCGATTCGACCTCGGCAAGCCTCTTTTTATTATAATACCAGGAAACCACTTCCTCGGGCTTGGGATAAGCAGCCGCTATTTCCTCAATCCGTGACCTGATTTGCGCAGAGTCTGCCTGGATATCGTGTTGTTTGATTACTTCACCAAGCAATAAACCTAATACCACGCGTTTTTTTGCCCGCTCAAGGTAAGGCTCCCGTGGCAATTCTAATTTTTTGGCTTCGTCGTTTTTGCCTATCTGGCTTGCAATTTGTTGACGAGTCATATTTTGGAGGTGCTCAATTTCTGCCTCAACCAACACTTCGGGTACCTCAATGGGATTACGCTCAACTAATTTATCTAAAACCGTCATTTTCAAGTTATTTTCAGCGTAACGGTGAACTTCTTTTTCGATATTTTCCTTCACCTTTGCTCGGAGCGCCTCTACACCCCCCTCTTTAATACCGAGCTTTTCGACGAACTTATCATCGAAGGTGGGAAGTTCAGGCTCTAACACTTTATGCAGCTTTATCATAAAGGTAGCTGCTTTGCCTGCCAGATCTTCGCTTGGGTATTCCGTCGGAAAAGTGACGTCGATGATTTTAGTCTCGCCCGGCTTTATTCCTTCAATTCCTTCTTCAAAGCCAGGAATCATGCGATGGGAACCCAGCTCTAATGAAAACTCTTTAGCACTTCTGCCTTCAAAGGCTTTACCATCAAGAGTGCCCTCAAAATCGATGATAACCCGGTCTCCAGATTTTGCTGCTCGATCCGCTTCTTTCCATTCGGCGGACTGAGTACGCAATGATTCAAGCATGTTAGCCACGTCCTTTTCGGACACGTTTATGTTCAACCGTTCTACCTTTTCACCTTCGAGCGTATTGAGGATAATTTTGGGATAAATTTCATAATTAACGACATATTTAAGAGGCTGTCCTCGCAATACTTGTCCGAGCTCCACTTTAGGCTTACCAGCAATGTGTAAGTGATTTTCTTCAACAGCCCTCCTCAGAGTATCTACAACAAGCTCCCCCACTACTTCTTGGAGAATAGACTTGCCAAGCCGCTGCTCCACATTCTTAAGAGGCGCTTTTCCGGGTCGAAATTTAGGCAATTTTGCCGTTTGGGTAACCTTTTTAAGCCTGCTTTGATAAGCTTTCTCGATATCTTCGGCTGGGACTGTGACCGTCAAACGCTGTTTCAATCCCCCAACCTTTTCTATTGATGACATAAAACCTTTCCCTATTTTCTTCTCGAACCTGTCTTGAAATTCTACTATGAGGAGCTAAGTCTCGTCGATTTTTAGCAAGCCCTTACTCAACCAGACAATTTTAAGAGAGGCTCAGTGGTGCGAGAGGAGAGACTCGAACTCTCACAGGGATTACCTACTGGAACCTAAATCCAGCGCGTCTACCAATTCCGCCACTCTCGCAGTAATTTCATATAGTTAAGGGGCATATTGAATACTAAATACCATAGCCACTCAAGCCCCCCCTTGGCAAAAATAATCCAAATATAGGCCAAATCGAATAGGCCAAATCGAACATCCTAGCGGAGTTTCACATGCGCCAAAAGAGCCTTATAATCCAACACTTTTAAGTTTATCATAGCCTTGCTTATTCCCTTATTAGGCTTCGCCGAAGATAACAGTTATAACCCAAGTTACGGACGGTTATGACCTCCTTCAAGCCGTGTTCATCAAACTCCGCAAAGTGACCTTCTGTGTTAGTGTTTATGGGTATTTGGAATCTGTCAAAGCGAATGACGCCAAAATGGAAGCGATCCACCAACTTAATCAAATCACCGGACATGAACAAGCCATGCCATCAACGGATGGGCTTAACATCAAGTATTACCCTTCTTCGGCCCTCAATGGAAACAGTGGAAAGATTGCAGAAGTCGGAGGAATCCCCATCAGTTATTATTCATGTTCTTCAGCTAACTGTCCTTTTCTAGCCTTTAATATTACGGAAATAAAATTCCCTTCAACAATGGGCCTTCGCTGCTCGCGATAAATCCCGGTTTTAAATCTGCCTGTCCCAGCATCTTAGGGAATGAAGGAAAAGTCCGTCGGATCGGCCGATATTACCTTCAGTTATTATCCTCAATCTCATTTTTCCTCTAATGGGGAGAAATTATAGCGAGTAAGTGATGTTGTTATTACTTACTATCCCAAAAATAGCTTCCAAGGAAAGGGCAGACAGTTGGAAAGCTTCGATGGGAACTAGATTACCGCAGTCACGTCGACTGTAGGCTTGCTGGGTGCCTATCCACTTACTCTCGTTCTAAGTCGAATAAGAATTTAATGCTTTGAATGCCAATATCTGGGGCACGCTGAATAGCCTTTCCGATAAATTCCTTATTGGAACGGACGGGCGTCTTATCCCCCGGACAATAGCGAGTATCGAACCTACTTTAATAATCTCACTTGGCTTTTGAAAACCTTTTGAAAAGCGATAACTGTACAAACTGGCTAAGGTAAAAATAATAAAACTTTCCATTTCTGTCGCAAATACGCCACCTTTTCTTAATTGCTCCATATGCTCCACATTTTCTCTTAATTAAGAAGTGCTAAACTGACGCACATACAAAGAATCCTTGCTATGGATAATACCGGCACTGATATACTTTTCTAAATCTAATTCTTTAGCAGCCTTAGCCTTATCTGCCTTTTTTGAATTTAAGTAGAGCGGGCCAATTTCAGTTTTAGGCATTAATATTCCTTGCTTGAACCTTCCCTTCTAACGGGAAGGATAATTTAATAATACACCGTGGCTATAATTATTTAGGTTCTCTATTGAAAGTAAAAAAGAAGAGATGATGCGTCAATCGTTACTCGGGAAGATTGGGATAACCATTTTAGGAATCGGTTTCGCTTGGCAGATTTGAGGAGCCACTTGCCCCCACCAATTTACAGCAAAATAGCAAAGGCTATTGGACTTCTAATAATCCCCCCGTTTAAAAATCTTATCAGCCCACTCCTTTAAACGTAACTTCTTTAAATAAACGTAACTCCTTTAAACGTAATTTTGGAAGCAAAAATTTTGGAGGAGCTGTATATTCTCCTGCCAAAAAGCGAATTGCCTGCATCTATAAAGCAAGCGATGGTAAATGGGTAGTTTTACTATCCAGTATTTATTATCCTTATAATATTGTAATATTGAAGACTTAAAAAGCATCACCTGGGAATATAATACCATCCTACAAGATCACAGTTGCGGTCTCCCCCAGGCAAACACTAGTGAACTGTCAATTCACCATCAGAAATAATTAAATAGCATTTATCGCGCATGAGCAGCACAAAATAAAGCAATGCGATGACCAATAATAGCGGCCCCGCGCGATTAGCTTCCAAAACACCTCCATAAGGGTTATTACTAGGTGCCGGAATAAGAACTTCGAAAATCTGACTTGCCATAATTCGGTTATTTTTGAACTTTTAATTAACGAAGCTTGAACGGTTAACCGAATCTGATTAATTAGGAAAGAAAAATTCTTGTTACAATTTCAATAAAAGAGTATCAAAATAATGTTGACCCTACAAAGGGGCGATGAAATTATTGTAAAAAATGTTCTGTTTGACGCAACACTCACAAAAAAAATAAAGATAGAAGCATTTGAGAAGGTGGCGCAACCCACTGACTACTGGCATAAGAGCTCAATTGATAGGAAGTTAGCATATAAATCATTCCTGAAATTTTTTAGCCGGGACTAGCCATTGGTGTAGAAACCAAAATAGTCAAATGATTTAGTAGGTGGTACTTTTATCGAATGCAAATCCTCAAGTTGATAATTAGAATATTGGTGGAACAGCTACTAAGACTGAAAGCACCTAAACAAAACGTAAGGAAAGGCTAAAAAGGCTAAATAAAAATAAAATGCATTTTAAAAATTCCCATTATTTCTCTCCCGGACCTGGCTGGCGGAGAAGGATATTTAACTCTAACTAAAAATGGATTATGTTCTAAATCCCTACTTAATTGTTCTAAATGAGCAGCCATTACATTGAATTTATCAAGTAATTGTTGGACACTGGGCATCGTTGTATGAGCATCCCGCACTGTCAATTTCGTACTTCGTCCTGTTATATTAAATTGGTACGTGGTTAATTTTATCCTGGTTAAAGTGCTATTTAATTGGTGTATTATCGATGGTAACTGTTCACTGGCTTTGGCACTATTTAGACATAAACTTTTTCATAAACATCATGGTTGAATTAATATTTTGTGAATTAGCTGCCAATGTCATCGTTATTTTCTATAAATTGGCTAAACTGGCACTAATTGCTCGGCGATTTTTCATCAAAAACTTTTTCTATATTGTCACTTAATTCTTTAATCGTTTTAGTAACTTCCTCTAAAGCAGTACTCAATTTCATTAACAAGGAGGGCTTGGAAGGAATAACAGGATATTTTTTACGGGGTTTAACGATTATAACAGCGGGGCCGTGGCAGTCAATGCTTTTAAAGCTACATAATCT
>NZ_NIQB01000013.1:0-21839 GCF_018687865.1 Coxiella-like endosymbiont of Rhipicephalus sanguineus
AAATCACTAAGCCAGATTTAGCTGGGAATCGTTTTATACTCATCCAGCGTATGCGTTTTTAAAGAAAGGGCGTGAATATCGGATTTCATGCGATTCCCAAGAGCGTCGTAAACCATACGATGACGAGCTACTCGGTTTTTTCCTTCAAATGCAGAACATAAAACCACTGCTTCAAAATGCTGCCCATCTCCCTCCGCAAAAACAACTTGGCTCTCGGACAAACCAGCTTCAATCCAATTTTTGATATCATCCGCCGTTACCATAAGTGCTCACTGAGTTGTTTTTCGTATAGAGATACGATTTTAATTTTAGGGCAATTAATATTATAGCTTTAATTATATTGTTCGTTACACTATAATTTCTAGGGAGCTATTATGATATGACCTTTATTGTAATCGATAATTGTATACGTTGCAAATACACAGACTGCGTGGAAGTCTGTCCTGTAGATTGTTTCCACGAAGGACCCAACATGCTGGTCATCGATCCCGACGAATGCATTGATTGCAATCTTTGCGTTCCGGAATGCCCCGTCGATGCTATCTTTTCTGAAGACGACTTACCCGAAGAAAAGCAATCTTTTCTAAAACTCAATGCAGAACTTGCCAAGCAGTGGCCTATTATTACTGCCAAAAAAGAAGCTCCGGAAGACGCTGATGATTGGGCGGATACCCCTAACAAGCTTCAATATCTAGAACACGAATGGTCGGAATAAAAAAACGAGTCGATTTCGTTGCTATCGGGAAAAAGCTTATCAACGGGGATACCCTTCAAACAAATACCATTCATTTTGTTCATACTCTATATTATTAAAAATAATATCCAGCCCGGTCAGCGAATTATCGTTGAGGATGATCAACAAGAAATTGAGCAAGCCATTCGTTATTTATTTTCCAATCACGAAGCCTTGCCTTGATTGATTACGATTGGAAAATTTGGACCCACTTTTGATTATCGCACGCGTTATGTTCTTTCATCCACTTTAGGTTGTCACTTAGTTTTTCGTGAGGAAGCTTGGCAATGGATTGTTGATTAACTTACTAAATAAAGGATACCCTATTCAAAGGATACCCTATTCTGGACACTAATCGTCAACAAGCGATTATTACCAAAAGGTGCCGAACCCATCCACAACACTAACGGAACAGCAACAGCTTGTTATTTTCAGCACCAAGAGAAACACATTTTTATGTTACCAGGGCCACCAAAAATAATGGTTTCCTATTTTTCACGACCTTGTTTTGCCGAAATTGCAGAAAAAAAACTATCCTTACAAAATTTATTGAAAATCTTGGCTTGTTAATTAAGGCTAATGAAGGGCTTTTAGCCAGTCAGTTAGAAAAAATAATCCCCGATTCCCAGTCCAATTTGGGATATTGTATCCGATCCCACTGATATTGTATCCGATCCCACTATTTAGAAATAAAATTATGGAGTGAAAACCAAGCAGTGCTGGAAGAATTTAACAGATACTTTTTACCTATACCTAGTCGACTAAAATAAGATAAATCTTCTCAAACTCATTGCGATTAATGTATACCCTCCTAGGGTAATCGCAAGTCGTTTAAAAGCAAAATGGTAAATTAAAAACGGTCCAAAAACTAAAAATATAATGGCATCAAAAAATTAAACTTAAATGATGCTCCATTAGCCATTTACCACGTAAAGTCGTTGGTAAAACAATAAGAAGAAAAAACAGATAGGCAGATTATATATAAGATAAAAACTCGTAACCAGTTTTTATATCCTACCCTACCTAGCGTGCACTTTAAATAAAATCCTTCCCATACACTCATCCGCTTCAACACCAATTAGAGTACAAAAGGAAAAAATAAAACAAAGAAAATCATCAAAGGGAAGCCAATAAAAACTAATACTAACAAAGCTTGGAAAAAAAGTTGATGCACAAAAAAAATAATGCAATTAAATTACTTAAGAAGTAACCAATAAAAAATAATAAACAAGCACCAATAATAAAAATAAAAAATTCCGAATACACTAATGAGAACTTAAAGTAGACATTTCTAAATACTTGAATTAATTTTATCAGTATGCTCTTAAAAATCGCATCGGCTTCATACAAATCGACCGCCCACAGATAAATTTCTAACAAAACGATAATGAAAAATAGGATCAAATACAACCAATGGTGGGAAGATATACTTCCCAAATGCGAATACAGATTTTTAATGACAACGACCAGTAGAGTTACAGGATATTGCTTTAAAAATAACTCCGTAATATTTTCAAAGACTGGCCAATTAAATAAGAAAGGGGCTCTTGCTCTGCAGGGTATAAACTCATTGCTAACCCACTCTAGGAGCAAATCGCTCACCGTATTGTTGCTTCAAGTGTTCTAAAGTTTTTATTATTTCTTTCATACCTATACTTTTAGCATAATAAATAGGCCCTCTACGAAAAGGTGCGAAATCTGTACCAAATATAACTCCGGCGTCTACCAGATCCTCATTGCCAACAACACTTTCATGCAAACATTTCATTACTTCGTTTAAAAGTCGTAATATTAATCGATTCGTCAAATCAGAAATTAGCAGACTCACTCGACACATTTTTTTGTTCCTGCCTTTTTCCGTCTCGATACTGATAAAATCTTTGGCTAGTTTTCACTCCGAGATAGCCTCTTTAACTAAAGCTTCCAACCTTTAAGGAATTTCATCCTCATAAAAAGCGTTCAAATGATTGGCTACCGACAAACAAATATCCAATCCAACTCGATCCGCTAATTCAATAGGCCCCACTGGCATTCCAAAATCTACTGCCGCCTTATCAATTAATTCCATAGAAAATCCATCCGTTAAATATCGATTAGCTTCTAACAAATACGCCATAATTGCCCGATTAACTAAAAAAACTCAGTCTAATGCTAACGGACAAAGGCAATTTATCAATCGCCCCTACAAAAGCTACCGCTTTTCAGAAATAGCAGGAGCCGTTTTTTGACCTTTCGCCACTTCAACCAAGGGCGGTTTTTTTGCTACCGGGTTGAAAAAATGAATCGCTACTAATAGTTCTGGATTTTTTAAAATCGAAGTCAGCTCATCCAAAGAAAGACTGGATGCTGTTTGTTGCTAAAATAGCTTCCGATTTTAATTTCGGCTTAATTGATTTAAAGAGATTCTGTTTTACTTTTAGGTCTTTAAATATAGCTTCAATAATTAAATAGCTTCAATAATTAAATCTGCCGTACGAATCCCGTTCCCTGCTGCATCGGGTTGTAAACGATCCATCACTTTTTGGATTAATCGAGGCACCTCCAACTTTTTCTTATACAAAGAATAGGCTCGCCTAATGGCTGGAACTAGTTTTTTCGCGGATTGGATCTTGTAAAGTTACCTGCATTCTCTGAAGAGTACATCAAGCTGGAATACCCCTCCCCATCACACCCGCATCATAACTGCTATTTTCTATGAGCATTAATTTCACAATAGATTTGGCTTCTGTTAAATAAGGATCTTGACTAACACCAGATTTCATCCAATTATCCACGATAGCATAAGGGGTAGGATAATGGGGCCGATTAACTGGGGAGTAGGTTTTGTAAAGCGAAATAATCAGATAATCAGCAGTGCGCTTTAATTCATGTGGGCAGCACACCGGCTACTACATCCACAATACCTAATTTAGGAGCTTTTTTCGGAAATAGCCTCACCCTGCAACATGATGTTCATTGCTTTAGGTGCACCAATCAATTTAGGCAGACGAACGGTACCGCCCCATCCTGGATGAATTCCTAATTTTACTTCCGGAAAGCCAATAATCGTGGCTTTATCATCTTTAGCCACCTGATAGCAACATGCTAAAGACACTTCTAAGCCACCACCCAAACAAAAATCAATAATCATGGTAAACGGTTAGTATAGATAAAGCTTCCAATTTATCCAGTACTAATTAAGCTTGGTAAATGAGGTCAAAAGCTTCTTCTTCGTTTTTTAAATCTACAAATTGTTTAATATCAGCACAGGCAATAAATCCTATTTTCTTCATGGATAATAAAATAACTGGTTTAGGTTTTTCGTCTGCAAGGAAATCAAGAATCTGATCAAATTCTGTGAAAATTTCTCGATTCATAGAATTAATCGACGCATCTTCGCGGTCAATCGTAAGCCAAAGAATTTCTTCATCGTCCGTTTTCATCCGCCAATGTTTGTAAGTTTATTTTTCAACCATAATTATTCCCTCTCCAATAACATTGTTCCGCCTTACCCTCCTCCAATGCAAAGAGCTGCAATGCCTCGTTTGGTTTTTTTACGTTTTAATATCTCTAAGTAAATGAAGCACTAAGCACGCACCACTAGTTCCACACCCACGCCATTATACAAGCCTAGCTACAAAGGCTTCATTAATTTCCTAATAATCAATATCTTCAAGGTCAATTGATTATGCTGCAAAAAAGAGTCGCTGCAAAAAATAGGTCTAAGTCCTATTACCTCGGGTGCTAGAGGAGCCCATTGCACATCTCTAATTCGCACTAAAAATAGGCAAATTATATTTTTTTACGGCTTTTTGACTCGCCACAATAACCAGGCTGGATCCATCGGTTATTACCTGCAAACTATTTCCAGCGGTTTACTTGGCCAAATTTGCGATCAAAAAATAAGCTTTAATTTCGCTAATTTTTCCATCTTAGCACGATAGCGGCTAAAAATGGCTGGAAAGAAATTATTGATTACTTACTCACTCTGCCGACCGTTCAGCAGTAGATAAAAATATAGCAGAAGCAGCTGAGATAGCTTGTGAAGCCGCTCAAAACGGGCATTGGGATTGCCTCCTGGCCTTAGGGCAAGCAGGCGTAGACTTTCCGCCTTCCTTCCTCCTGAAGAGTTAACTCCGATTCAAGCTGCTGCTTTAGTAGGAGCTTTGGGGAACATCTGGTTTTTTCTTAGCGAAAAAGAAAATCCTCAATACTCAATATAAAAATACCTTAAAAAATACTTTAAAAAATATTCAAACCTAGGAAGGTTCGAAAGCCCTCTATTTAGCAGCAAAAAACAAACATAAAGATTTTGTTATCGCTTTACTTAAGCCCGAGACAAAACCTTCTAATCCCCCAATCGATTATTTCTCAAGAAGAGGCACAAGTCATAAACTTTGTATCAAAGGCCCAAAGGAAATAGAACGAAAAGAAAACCGACCAAGAAGCGAAAGAAAATTTCGTTCGTTGTTTTTTAACTCAAAAGTCACCCATATATTGCGAGAACGAAATGTAATAATTTGGGAAGACCCCCTAACCCTCCCTAGCTCATTTGCTCGAACTATGAACTATATTTAGAGGTTCTTCATTTGCTTGTTCATTTATTATTCTGGAGTAGTGTGATTTGAACCCACTAGGGGAAAGCAGTTATAATCTTAGCGTTTGTGCGCCATGAGCTTGAAGTTAGTGGATAATTATCTCCTCTAAATTTCTGGTCATGCCAGGAGATGTTATGAACAATATTCATGCTTACAAACGACGCATTGGTCCAATTGGTTTAATGATGTCTGCTGTGAGCGCTATGATTGGTTCCGGATGGCTCTTTAGCTCCTTGTACGTGGGCCGTTTAGCGGGACCTGCTTCAATCCTAGCTTGGATTTTCGGGGGAGTGTTGGTAGTGATTGTCGCACTCACCTATGCAGAAACAGCCACCATGTTTCCCATTACTGGGGGCAGTACGCGATTTCCCCAATTAACTCATGGAACCTTCGTCAGCTTATTTTTTGGCTGGATTACGTGGTTTAATTTAATGACAGCCCCGGCCACTGAAGTTCAGGCGATGATCCAATATTCTACCAACTACTGGCCCGATTTGATTCGCCAACATGGCTCTGGCGTACATGGATTGAGTTCAGAAGGTTATCTTATCGCTACGTTCATGATGATGGGCTTTAGCTTGATTAATATTTATTCTATCCGCTTCATTACTCGTCTCAATAACATTTTCTCATTTTGGAAGTTAATTATTCCCATTTTGACTGCTATTGTGCTTATAATCGTGGCTTTTCATCCACATAATTTTGCTAATCTCCGATACGGTGGATTCCTCCCCAATGGTTGGAAAGGAGTTTTCGCTGCGTTAGCCACTGGAGGCATTTTGTTTGCTTTTAATGGTTTTAAACAGGCGGTGGAACTCGCAGGGGAGGCAGAAAATCCAAGCCGTACTGTTATGGTCGCTATTCTTGGCAGTTTAGCTATCGTATTAATTATCCATTTACTATTTCAAATTGGTTTCATTGGTGCCTTAAGTCCTCACAGCTTATCAAAAGGTTGGCTCTACATACATTTTATTGGTGATGCAAGACCTTTAGCTGGGCTTTTGATGACGCTAGGCCTCTCTTGGATGGCAATTTTGATTTATATCGATGCGTTAGTGGCCACAAGTGCCGCAGGTCTTGTCTATAGTACCAGTGCAGCACGAACTTTGTATGGATTAAGCACTAACCGCCAATTACCTAAATTTTTGCAAGAAGTAAATGAAAAAGGGATTCCTGCCAAAGCCGTTCTTATTAATTTTATTGTTGGCATGACATTTTTCTTACCCTTCCAAGGATGGTATGCTATGGCGCAATTCATGTCATCAATTATCGCCCTTTCTTACATCACGGGACCTATTTGTTGTTTATCGCTGCGTTATCAATTGCCAAACCACAAACGAGTTTTTCGTTTACCGTTAGCAACGATATGGAGTTTCATTGGCTTTTATATTTGTACTCTCATCATATATTGGACAGGCTGGGGTGTTGTTTCTAAATTGGGAATTAGTTTGGTAGTTTCTTTTTTGCTCTTCATCATTTATCGATTGTTTTCTGAACGCCCTCGTGGCATCCATATGAATTGGCGCGCTTCTCTTTGGATGTGGCCTTATCTAATTGGACTGAGCCTTATTTCCTATTTAGGCTCTTACGGTGGAGGGCGCGAAGCGATCTCCTTTGGCTGGGATTTTTTATATCTTGGTATTTTATCCCTTATTTCCCTTTATCTGGCTGTTTCGTTTCGAGCTAGTGATAAGCATGTGAAAGATACACTCGCTCGTTTCGAAGAAGAAGTGACCACGGGTATTCCAACGACGGTGCCCGATGAAGAAGTGGAAAGTCATTGAATAAAACGAAAAAGGTTATCTTAGCTGAATGATGCTTAACGCTTTGCCAAAGATGAATCCAGATATTGATTAGTGCATTGATTACTGTGTAGAATTTGATCCCTCATGAAGAAGCTTTACGTTAAAACACACGGCTGCCAGATGAATGAGTACGATTCTGCCAAAATGGCGGATGTTCTTCATGTTTCTCATGGCCTGGAGTTGACTTCTAATCTCGAAAGCGCGGATGTTCTATTACTTAACACATGCTCTGTACGAGAAAAAGCTCAAGAAAAAGTATTTTCTGAATTAGGGCGATGGAGGCCCTTAAAAGAAAAACGACCTCATGTGATCATTGGCGTTGGAGGTTGTGTGGCAAGCCAAGAAGGAGATAGTATTTTAAGATGTGCCCCCTTTGTAGACATCGTTTTCGGGCCACAGACCTTACACCGATTGCCGGAACTGTTAAAGAAAGTAGTCCAATTTAAAAAATCGGTTATAGACATAACTTTCCCGGAAATTGAAAAATTTGATCGCTTGCCTGAACCTCTCGCAGAGGGTCCCTCAGCTTTTGTTTCCATTATGGAAGGATGCAGCAAATATTGTACCTTTTGCGTGGTCCCTTATACACGGGGTGAGGAAATTAGCCGGCCATTTGATGACGTCATTGCCGAAGTCGTCAGTTTAACCCAGCAAGGCGTTCGAGAAATTACCTTGCTCGGTCAAAATGTTAATGATTATCGTGGTCTTATGCATGACGGGCAGATAGCGACTTAGCTTTACTCATTCATTATTTGGCGGCCATCGAAGAAATAAAGAGAATTCGCTTTACCACTTCTCACCCTTCTGCTTTTTCAGAAAATTTAATTGATGCTTATGCCGAAGAGCCCAAACTGGTCAATCACCTCCATTTACCGGTCCAAAGTGGTTCTGACCGAATCTTAGCGGCCATGAAACGTAACTATACTGCCCTCGAATTTAAATCCAAAATTCGTAAACTGCGTCAGGTTCGACCTGGCATTAGTATTTCTTCAGATTTTATCGTCGGTTTTCCGGGAGAGACAGAGTCAGATTTCCAAGCTACCATAAATCTCATTCACGAGATTGGTTTCGACCATTCTTTCAGTTTTATTTATAGTCCTCGCCCGGGTACACCTGCTACCCAATTACCCGATGATGTCCCTCTTACGGTTAAAAAAGAACGTTTAGCGATTTTACAAAATCGTATCCAAATAAAAGCTGCGGAAATCAGCCAATCGATGGTAGGAACTCAACAACGAGTTTTAGTTATGGGACCCTCAAAAAAATACCCTGATCAACTCAGCGGTCGAACAGAAAATAATCGAGTGGTGAATTTTGTAGGAGAAGGAGCATTGATTGGAAAAATGGTGACAATTAGAATTAAAGAAGCCCGCCTAAATTCCTTATGGGGCGAAGTGTGTTAAGAAGGACGATAAGTTGGAACCTTCTGAATCAACGCGACGGATCAAATTAACGTCAGATAACAATAAACGGCTCACCAAGCTTTGCGGTCAATTTGATGAAAATTTATAGATGAAAATTTGCATTTGATTGAACGCTATCTCGGGGTAGAAATTAATAATCGCGGCAATGACTTCGAAATTATTGACATTCCCAATTGGCATTTCCAAGTCTGTAGACAAAGCGGCAGAAGTGTTGAAAAGTCTTTATAAAGAAACAGCTTATCGACGAAATATTACAGCCAATGAAGTTTTGCTACATATTCGAGAAATCAATTATCAAACTCTTGAAAGTTCGCATAAAGAAAAAGCGGAATACGAACTTAAAGTCCGCCAATTACGGGTGAAGGCACGTACCCTTAATCAAAAGTATTACCTCAATGCCATGCAGAATTATGATATTAATTTTTGGATTGGTCCATCAGGAACTGGGAAAACATTTCTGGCTGTTGCATGTGCAATTGCAGCTTTAGAAAAAAAAGAAGTTTCCCACATTGTGTTAACACGTCCTGCTGTGGAAGCTGGAGAAAAATTTGGTTATTTGACTGGAGATTTAACCCCCAAAAATTGATCCTTACTTACGTCCTTTATACGACGCACTTTTTGAGATGCTGGGGCTTGTTAAAGTAAATCAATTATTAAAAAAAGGAAACATTGAAATTGCACCATTGGCGTATATACGCGGGCGAACATTAAACGATTTATTTCTGATTTTAGATGAAACACAAAACGCCACTAAAGAACAAATGAAAATGTTTTTAACTCGTATAAGTTTTCGTTCTAAAGAGCTGTAATCACAGGAGATAGCACCCAAACTAATTTGCCCAAATATACAGAGTCCGGTTTAAGACAGGCTATTCCCCTATTGCGGGACATTGATGAAATCCAATTTACTTTTTCCAAATCAAATGATATTGTTCGTCACCCTGTAGTTTAGCGGATTATCGAAGCATACGAAGAAGAGAATGAAACTTCATATTGAAGTCCAAAATGCAACCAAATTTTCTTCCCTTCCTACTCTTTCGCAATTACAGAAATGGGTCAATACTGCTTTTCAATTTGTCCCAGTAACCTTGGATAAAAATTTATCCGAATTAACAATTCGCTTTATTGACCGCGAAGAAAGCGCCGCATTGAACGAAACTTATCGCCACAAAAAAGGGCCCACGAATATTTTGTCTTTTTCCGAAGACCCTATTCTTGGCTTGTCCTCGGATTCACTTGGAGATTTAGCTATCTGCGCTCCTATAGTCGCCGAAGAGGCTGAGGCACAAAATAAATCCTTAGAAGCTCATTTTGCCCATCTTGTCATTCACGGAGTATTACATTTGTTAGGATACGATCATATCGAAATACAAGAAGCCGCAGAAATGGAAGGATTGGAAATTAACATATTGTCTCAGCTCGGCTATCTCAGCTATAAGGATCCTTATGAAGATGGGTAATATTTGTTACAATAATCCCTTTTTATAACCAGTGAAAAACAATGAGCGACGAACCACACCCGCAGCAATCCTGGCTAGAACGATTAAGTCACGTTTTACTGCGAAAACCCAAAGACCGCGAACAATTAATTGCACTCCTTCACGATGTGAAAGAACGTGAACTGCTCGATCGCGAAGCATTAGCAATGATTGAAGGTGTTTTAAAAGTCTCCAAAATGAAAGTTCGTGATGTCATGATTCCTCGTGCTCAAATGGTAGTAATCAATCATGATGCCCTCCCCTTCCCGTCAGCACTCCCTCTTAATCATTGATTCCAAAAATTCTCGTTGCTTTCTGGTAATTAGTGAAAGCCGTGATGAAGTGATTGGCATTTTACTTGCTAAAGATTTTCTTCAATATACTATTGAAGAAAAATAAGTAAAAATTCAAATTTTAAAGACCTCGTACGGCTGGCTGTTTTTATTTCCGAGAGTAAACGGCTAGACATTTTATTGAAAGAATTTCGATTAAAACGCTACCATATGTCTATTGTGGTCGATGAGTATAGTGGCGTTTCCAGACTAATTACTATTGAAGATGTTTTGGAACAAATTGTCCGTAGTATTGAAAATAAAACTGATGTCGTAGAGGAAGAAGCTAATATTACTCAACTTAGTGAAAATGAATTTATCGTCCAAGCACTGACGCCAATTGAAGATTTCAACGATTATTTTGGAACTACAATTAGTAAAGAAAATTTCGATACGATTGATGGATATATCATGCAACAAATTTGTTACCTACCCAAACGGGGTGAAAGTGATTGAAATTAATTCCTTCATGTTAGCTAATAAACGAAGTATCCAATTACTTCGTTTAACCCAGAAGATTGCTGAGAATGAATAAAATTTTTTTAACCTTTTCGCAATACTCGCTGGCGCTCTCTTAGCTCTAGCTTTTGCGCCAGCCAATTGGTTTCCAATTGCTTTTATTTCGCCAGCAATTTTATTATCCATCTGGGAGCGTTACACTCCTTTACAAAGTTTATGGCGAGGATGGTTATTTGGTTTGGGATTTTTTGGAATCGGGACTTCCTGGATTTATGTCAGCATACATAAATTTGGAAATGCCAATGTTCCTTTAGCAGTTTTAATTACTATCCTGTTTATTTTTATTTTATCAGCATTTATTGCCATCCAGGGTTTTTCCTTTTCTTTACTTTTCCGTCGCAAATCAATGGTGACAACTTCATTGTTTGCTTTTCCCGCTTGGTGGGTAATTTGGGAATGGCTTCGAAGTGAATTGTTCACTGGTTTTCCTTGGCTTTTTCTTGGATACAGCCAAATTCATTTTCCTTTAAAGGGTTTTGCTCCTCTTATTGGGGTCTATGGTGTATCCTTAATTGTGGCTTTAATTAGTGGATGTCTGTATCTTTTATTTTTTCATAAAGAGATCAAAATAAAAATATTAAGCGTTCTTGTTATTGTCATTTTACTACTTATGGGAGGAAGTTTAACAACCAGACAATGGACCCACCCTAAAAAAAAGATTCTCCAAGTAAGTATAGTTCAAGGGAATATCTATCAAACCATTAAGTGGGATATTAACCGCTTATTTTCAATTCTTCACACCTATTATGCAGAAACATCCAAACACTGGCAGAGTGACATTATTGTATGGCCCGAAGCCGGAATTCCCATTTATCCTGAACAAATTCCTTCTTTTATGGATTCTTTGAATAAAAAAGCAAAGGAAAATCAAACAGCTCTCATTTCTGGAATTCCAATTTATCACGAAAAAACTCAACAAGTTTTTAATGGGCTTACAGTTTTGGGTGAGGGACATGGACTTTATTTAAAACGTCATTTAGTACCTTTTGGCGAATACCTGCCGCTTACCCGATTGTTTTCTAGCCTAATAAAATATTTCGATATCCCTATGTCAGACTTAAGCTCCGGACCATGGAACCAGCCCGCTATTTATGCAAAAAATATTTCGTTTGCTCCTTTTATTTGTTATGAAATTGCTTATCCATTTGAAGTACTAAATAGTATGGAGGGAAAAGCATTTATCATGGTATTAAGCGATGATAGTTGGTTTAATGACACTATCGCTTCTGCTCAACAACTCCAAATTGCCCAGATGCGCGCTTTAGAAACAGGACGTTATTTGATCTATAGCACTAACACAGGTATAACTGCAATTATAGATCCCTCAGGAAAAATACACCAATCGGTTCCACAAAATAAACTTATTGTCTTGACGGGTCAAATAACACCAATGAGTGGAAAAACTCCCTTAATGAAATGGAACTACTACCCTATATTAGGATAGTAATTATTTTTCTTTTGCTAGAATTAATTTAGAGCTTATTTTAAGTATCATATCAGGGGTTTTAGAAGAAATAAAAGGAATATTTTTAGCCCGATTCGTGTTTGGTAAAGATTTTAAATAGGGTGTTGCCAAAAGAATGTCACTTCGAGTGAAAATTAAATTAGGATCAGCAATAAGCACTCCCTCTCAAATTGAATTCGCTCTAGTACCCAAGGGGCTTATAAAATCGATGCTAAATTTATTTTTTGAAAAATCCGGATATTCCAAAAAAAGTTGTTCAAATCGATAATTGCTACCGCTCAATTTCGTAAGACCAAATAAATTACCGAATTGTTGGTAGACCGTGAAGAGATTAACCGGTGTGTTCAGGTGTAGATCGATATATTGTTTAAATATACCTGCTTTTTCTAAATACCTGCTTTTTCTAAAAAATACCTTCACGAATTACATGAACTCCTGCATCGGTTATATTTACTTTAATTTGCTTGGTTTCTAATCCTTTTTTTAACCATTGTAAAAAAGCATCAGCGTAAGCTGTTGTGGGAGATTCATGAAGTTACACGAGGATAGCAGACAAGGTATCAAATAAACCGTCTCCCGCATGTTTGAATAATTGAATGGTATAGAAAATCTTCCAGATCCTTCCGTATCCTGTCCTCCTAAAGAAGAGTGTAGCCAATCTGAAAAAATTAGCGCCTATCGCTAAGATAACCACAAAAATGCCTCTTTATATAAGAGCTGGTGAGCTAAAACAGGAGTGATGGAAGAAGCATTTCGCTGATAAGCAGAAGAGAAAAAGACATAATTTTATAAAAATCTGCTTTTTTGATTGCCGTTAAAGGGGCCCTCAAAAGGATTCCATTCATTAACGAAATTGCCCTCTTCATCAGTAATAAAAAGCTTTTGATTGACGACTACATTGACCCACCTTTAGCAGAAAAGCGGTTTAGAATACCACATAATGTTCCCATGCAGTCGCCTGGGAAGTGCTGTTTAAAGGTTTAATGCTCTAATGAATTTACCCCCGTAATATAAGCCTTCATTCATTAAACTGCCTAAGCTGATTCCCCTAAACTCGTAAGCAAAATCTATACAAAATCGACAAATCGACAAATCGTTTTACTAATCCCTTATAGAAAAACTTATATTAATGAAGTAGTCAAGGTGGCTTAATTTTGATAAGTGCTGCAAAAAAAATTGATGACGCTTGCTCTCGAGCAAAAATGAAGAAGGATACACGAGGATTAACATCCCTGGTCTATAAAATTGGACTCTTAGGAGCCAAATAACTAGTCCTGCTTTTTCTAATAAACACCAATTCTGCTCCTAGACCACTCTCCGTTTTGGTAAATCCTTTCTCTCCATAGAAATTCTCTTTACCTTAACAATTATTTTTTGTAGAATAGGATATTATTAACAATAGTCAAATAGTCAACTTTTTAATCAAATTTAATATTTCCTTAAGCTACGGCGCTGCTTCCATCAGCTTAACCACTGAGGTATGCTAGCTGACTATGAATGCACCCTATACCCAATTAGATATTGAGCAAGCCGCCCAAAATTACTGGAAAGAAAATGAATGCTTTGAAATTAAAGAAGATTTAAGCAAGGAAAAATTTTACTGTTTAGCAATGCTTCCCTACCCGAGCGGGGAGCTCCATATGGGACATGTCCGCAACTATACTATTGGAGATCTAATTGCTCGTTACCAATTTCATAAAGGCCGAAACGTCTTACAATCCATGGGATGGGATGCCTTCGGTCTACCCGCAGAAAATGCTGCTATTCAACGAAAATTGCCTCCAGCGGAATGGACCCGTAGAAACATAAAAAAAATGCGAAAACAATTTAGACAATTGGGTTTTGCTTACGATTGGTCTCGAGAAATTGCTACTTGTGATCCTAGCTATTACCGGTGGGAACAATGGCTCTTTCTCCAGCTCTACAAAAAAGGTCTCACTTACAAAAAAAACTCCATCGTTAATTGGGACCCTGTTGATGAGACCGTGTTAGCTAATGAGCAAGTAATTAATGGACGGGGATGCGTTCAGGTGTCGCTGTAGAACAGCGCGAAATCTCTCAATGGTTTTTTAAAATTACCAATTATAGTGAAGAGCTTCTTAAAGATCTCGATAAATTGAAAGAGTGGCCCAAACAAGTTATTACAATGCAACGGAATTGGATTGGTCAATCTCACGGGGCAACAGTAATTTTTGCTCTAGAAAAAAGTTCCGATAAATTAGAGATTTTCACTACGCGTCCAGATACTCTCATGGGAGTTTCGTATATTGTGATAGCTCCTGAACATCCTCTTGCAAAAGCACGTGCTAAAAAAAGTAAAAAGTAGCTGCTTTTTTAAAAAAATGCGGACAAACATGTGTGGCGGAAGCGAATGTAGCTACTCAAGAAAAAGAAGGCATTGCAACGGGTCTTTTTGCCATTCATCCGATCACTCAGGAAAAATTACCTATCTGGATTGCGAATTTTGTCTTAATGGAATACGCTTCCGGCGAGATCATGGCAGTGCCGGCTCACGATGAACGTGATCATGCATTTGCTCTGAAATACAATCTGCCCATTAAGCCAGTTATTAAACCTACTCACGAGAGTGAATGGAATTACGATCAAACCGCTTATATTAGTCCCGGAAAACTTTTTAACTCAGAACCATTTGACGGGATTGACTCAGAAAAAGCGTTCGATGTCATTGTAGATTATTTAAAAACCCACAAACGCGGTAATCGCCAAACAAATTATCGCTTGCGTGATTGGGGTATTTCGCGCCAACGCTATTGGGGAACACCCATTCCTATTGTTTATTGCAAAAGTTGCGGTACCGTTCCAGTACCCGAAAATCAACTTCCTGTCTTATTGCCAGAAAATATAATTCCCACTGGCCATGGCTCTCCGTTAAAAGAGAGCCCCGAATTTTATAAAACTAAATGTCCGGTCTGCGATAAAGCTGCTGTACGTGAAACAGATACAATGGATACTTTTGTGGAATCCTCCTGGTATTACGCTCGTTATACTTGTCCCGATCAAGATAGTGCCATGCTAGATGATCGCGCTAAATATTGGACTCCCGTAGACCAGTATGTTGGAGGCATTGAACATGCTGTCATGCATTTGCTTTACGCGCGCTTCATTCATAAAGTGCTCCGAGATCTTGGTTTGTTAAATTCTAATGAGCCCTTTTCACGATTACTTACTCAAGGGATGGTTTTAAAAGATGGTGCAAAAATGTCAAAATCCAAAGGAAATGTAGTTACCCCTCAATCATTGGTAAAAAAATACGGATCGGATACTGTTCGGCTTTTTATAATTTTTGCCGCTCCACCGGAACAAGATTTAGAATGGTCAGATAATGGTGTCGAAGGTGCCCACCGTTTTCTAAAAAAATTGTGGAGTTTCTCCGATCGGGTTAAAAATGCTCTACTGTCCATTAATCAGCAAAAAGAACGAAACTATTATCAATGGGAAACTTCTGAGCACAAGCGCATTCGACAAGCGGTACATGAACATTTACTACAAGCTAATAACGATATAGAGCGTTATCAATTTAATACAGTCGTTTCGGCTACAATGAAAATTTTAAATTTACTTATGAAATTAACCACGGACAATGAGGCAGAATCACATTTAATTCATGAGGGTTTGGGAATATTATTGCGCTTGTTGTCGCCTATTACCCCTCATATTACCCACTTTCTTTGGCAATCTTTAGGATTTGGGGAAAATATTTTAAATTCTTCCTGGCCTAAGCCAGATTCAAAAGCCCTACAAACTTCTCAAGTTGAAATGGTTGTTCAAATCAACGGGAAATTACGAGCTCGAATTCAAGTTTCTTCGGATACTTCGGACGAACTAATTGAAAACGCTGCGTTAAATCAAGATAATGTCCAACGTTATATTTCTGATAAAAAAATTAAAAAAGTCATTGTCGTACCTCAAAAATTGGTCAACATCGTGGTATAAAACGCATGGCAAATAAAATCCGAGCGATTTTCATTCTTTTAATTGGTACGCTTATTTGTAGCACAGTGGCAGGATGTGGATTTAAACCACGATCGCCCAATAATATTCCTCCCTATCTTTGTATTCTTTATATCGATTCTCCTAATCCCTATAATCTACTTACTATTCAATTAAGCCGGACGCTTCAAGCATTAAACGTCCACTTAACTAAAACAAGAGAAGACGCTCCGGTTATCCTTCGAATTATTAATATCAATTGGGAACCTCTCATCCCTGCTATTTTATATAGCAGCACAGCAACATTTTACACTTATTTATTAAGTGTTGACTTTGACTTAGAAACAGTCAACGGGCAAATATTAATGGGTCCTAAAAATTTAACTTTACGACGTCGGTTAATACAAAATGCTAATCAAATATATACTCCTAACGCTACCCGACTAATGAAGCAAGAGATGACCAGAACCATGGTATCTTTGATTTATAAAGATTTAGTTACTTTCCCCCACCCGTCCCCCAATAGGAGATAGTGGGGAACTTTATTTCCCCTTCCCTTTGCGGAAGAGGGCGAGGGCTAAACTGAAGGTAAAATGCAAATATCATCCAAACAACTTGATACCCATTTAAACCAAAAATCACTTTTACCCATTTATCTTATATGTTCAGATAGCCCGCTTTTGGTACAAGAAACTCGGGACAGCATTCGACAGGCTGCCCAGCAGCAAGGCTTCCAGCAAGGAGAATTATTCTTTATTGAAACGGGATTTAATTGGCAAGCACTCGACACTGCTATCGACAATTTTAATCTCTTCAGTGAGAAAACATTCATTGAAATACGGAACCCTCAAGCAAAATTTGACGAGAGGGGAACTCAAATATTACTACGCTATTTGGAGAACCCGCCACCTAACAAACGATTGCTAATTGTTACTAACAAACTAACAGCCGCACAACAGAAAACCAGGTGGTATAAAGCTATTTCTAAATTAGGGGCGGTTATCCCACTTTGGCCAATATCCACTCAAGAATTGCCGACCTGGATTGCACAACGTTTTAAAAAAATTAATCTAACTATCGATATGGAAAGTATAAATCTTCTTGCAGAATTGACGGAAGGAAATTTATTAGCCACCCAACAAACGATAGAAAAATTGCGTTTACTTTATCAAAATAAACCAATCCCCCCACAATCCATAAGCGCTGTCATTAATGATAATGCATGCTTTACGATTTTCGATTTAACAGAAGCTGCATTGTTAGGTAAAATATCACGAGTTACTAGAATTTTGTTAGCTTTGAAGTTTGTCGACAAAGAAGCCGCTCCTTTAGTATTGTGGTCGCTTACCCATGAATTACGCAACCTTTATATGCTTTTTAAGGAATTTAAAAATGGAAAATCCCTCTCACAATTATTAGCATCGCAATGGCAAACGCGTAAGCAACCTTTGAAAATGGCGCTCTCACGCCTCAATCCCAAACTTATTGCCAAATTATTGCAACACTCAAAACAAGTAGATTGGATTATAAAGGGAGTAATTCCTGGCAATGCTTGGCAAGAATTAGAGACATTAAGTTTAGCTATTGCAGGGAAGGAATTACGATGAGCTTCCCATTATTAGGATTATTTGGAGGAACATTCGATCCAATTCATAACGGACACATAGCCATTCTTAGTCAATTAGTAGAAAAACTTACTTTCAAAAACATTCAATTAATCCTTGTGGACAACCGCCTCATCGCCCACAACCTATAGCCAGTCCAAAAGACCGCTTAGAAATGATAAAACGCGCTATCAGTAATCGTTCTATTTTTTCTGTTAATGATGTCGAAGTTGTAAGAAAAGAAATTTCTTATACCATTTATACTCTCCAATATTTACGAAATTCATTTCCCGATCACTCCCTATGTTTCATTCTTTCCACTGCCGCTTTTGTTGATTTTAATCTCTGGCACCACTATGCAGAATTTTTAACTTATTGTCATTTGATCGTGATAAATCGAGAAAATTACTATTTACCTACCGCGAAATGGTTAGAAATCTTACTGCAACATCGAACCGAAGATCCTGATGATCTGGCAGAATTTCTCTCAGGAAAAATATTGTTTCAACAACTTCATACTTACCCAATTAGCGCCACTGAGATTAGAGGTTATTTAGCGAAAGATAATTACTCGGCTGTAGAATCCATGCTCCCTAAAAGGGTACTTGAATACATAAAAAAGTATGATCTTTATCGATAAATGCGCTGGATTTAAAAAAAAATAATAAATTTTTAATTATCAATTAGTTATAATTTACGTAGGCGAATTTACGGACAAGGATATGCTAAAGTTTTATGTAGGGTGGGAAAATTAAAATCGTGTTTTTCAACTTTGTTAGTAGCTTCCCTACTAGCTGCCTATAAGTTCGACTTTATCCACACCAGGCACCCCCCAAATCAACAAATCTACTCAATTAGCTCAATATTATTCTTATCGCCGAGGAGTCTGGGTTGTTATCAACCTGTTCGGGTTTCCCAATAGGGGAATCTTCATTGGCGCCATCATGAAAGGGTTAGAGTACATAAGTTGTTGTGGTATTTACCCGTCGTCCCTGTCATTTCTTCGGGATGCACCAATACGGTTGCTACCACAATTATCGGCAAGCAAGACATGCTATTTGGCAATGCAGTCCACCTAGTATTAAGGTATTGTTATATTTTAATATTCCCGGGAGTCTGGAAACGTACAGCTGAAATCCTCTTTATTTCCTATTTGACTCTTCTGCGGGATTTTTGCCTAACATTTTGATATTAACGGTAACCCTTAACTCTTCTGGATCCAGCTTGTTCGGAATGAGGAATCCAGCTATGATTGGGAATTTTTACCTTATGGAGTAATATATAGCCAATGAAAAGTGGTGAACTTGTTAAGTTGGTCATTAATACTTTAGATGAGCAAAAGGGGTTACAAATCAGCGACTTCAACGTCACGGCCCTAACTGATCTAGCCGATCATGTCATCATTTGTAGTGCCACTTCAAAACGCCACGCTAATGCATTAGCTGATAAGGTCATTCGCCGGGCGAAAGAAAATGGAGTACGGCCTCTTGGAGTAGAGGGTGAAACTGAAGCAGAATGGATCCTAATTGATCTACATGATGTGATTATCCACATCATGCTTCCCGAAGTCCGCAATTTTTATAGTCTCGAAAAATTGTGGAGTATGGTAGAAAACGCTCGTCAACGTTATGAAGATTAATCTTATTGCCATAGGGAAAAGGTTATCAGATTGGGTCAATAAGGGTTTTTAAACTTATGTTGATCGTCTACCGCGGAATTTCGCTTTAAATCTTATTGAAATTCGAGCATTAAGGTGGACTAAAAACGCCGATCTCGCAAAAATAATTCTTCAAGAAAACTAAATTCTGCTTGAAGTCATTTCTAAAGAGGGTGAAATGATCAGAACTAGGGAAGAAATTAATACACTAATTTTATACACTAATTTTATCACAAAAAATGGCGGACTGGCGGGACAGAGGTTGAGCAATAAATTTGTTAGTTGGAGGTCCAGAAGGACTCGCACCTCTTTGTTTTGAAAAAGCCAATTGGGTTTGCTCCCTTACTCAATTAACTCTGCCTTATCCATTAGTTTGTATTATTATTGCAAAGCAAATTTATAGAGCTTGGAATATATGCCAATCATCCTTATCATCGTTAATGACAAAATATCAACGTATGAGAAAAGTACGACTGGCCCTTAAAAATATTCAATTTGAAACGCGATTATTTAAAAATCGTAGTTTTAGCGCGTTTTTCTTTATTCTTTTCTTTGTCTTTGCTCTTATAGGACACTTGATTTATCTCCAAATTAAAAGCCATTACTTCTACTCCACATTGTCTCAGGATAATTTATTAAATGTTATACCTATCCAACCTAACCGCGGGTTAATCTTCGATCGAAATGGAGTACTTTTGGCGAAGGATATTCTAGCTTATACATTAGTTATTATTCCGAATGATACTAAGCATTTGGATGAAATAATAAAACGATTAACAAAAATTATTCCAATCTCTAACGAAGAAGTGAAACAATTTCATCATATTTTATATCAATACCGTCCTTATCAACCCGTTCCTATAAAATATAAATTAACTAACGAAGAAGTTGCTCGTTTTTATGTTAACAGTTATCAATTTCCGACTGTGCGTATTGAAACACAAATGATGCGTTATTACCCTCTGGCCGATACTACCAGCGACGTCTTAGGTTATGTGGGGCGAATCAATCCCCGTGAATTACATCAAGTGGGTGCAGAGTGTTACACCACTAATGATGTGATTGGAAAAACCGGTATTGAAAAATACTATGAAAAACAACTTCATGGAAAAATGGGCGCTGAAGAGGCTGAAATCAATGCCAGTGGACGGGTCGTACGTATTTTAAAGGAAATTCCCCCGTACCTGGGGATACTATTTATTTAACTATTGACAGTAAATTACAAGCCGAAGCAAAAAAGGTTTTGGGTGATAAAAGCGGTGCTATCGTCATTATGCAACCGGACACGGCACAAGTTTTAGCTCTAGTCACTAATCCCAGTTTTGACTCCAACCCTTTTGTATCGGGATTAAGTCAGGAAAAATACCAAAAATTGCTAAATTCACCCGACCACCCCCTTTACAATCGAGCCATTCGGGGGCAGTTTGCTTCTGGCTCAACCGTGAAACCTTTTTTAGCGTTAATGGGGTTAGATGAGGGAATTATAACCCCACAATATCAAATTTATGATCCGGGTTGGTTTCAACTACCTAACACTCACCATATTTATCACGATTGGCGAGTAGGAGGACATGGATGGGTTAATGTAAGTAGAGCCATTACCGTTTCGTGCGATGTTTATTTTTATAACCTAGCGGTAGCTTTAGGTATTCAACGTATGGACGCTATATTACATCACTTTGGTTTTGGTTACTTAACAGGCATCGATTTACTTGAAGAGGTCCCCGGGCTTGTACCTTCTCCACATTGGAAAATGGGAGTCAAAGGTTACCCTTGGTATACGGGAGACACCATAGAAACGGGTATTGGAGAAGGATTTTTCCTTGTTACTCCTTTGCAACTGGCTCAAGCGGTTAGCATCTTGGCTGAACGGGGAAAACGATATCGTCCCTCGTTGTTATTAAAAACCATCATGCTAAATGGAAATGAAAAAGTCCAATCACCTATTTCAGAGCCGCCGGTGATATTAAAAAATCCGCTCAACTGGGATATTGTCATCCATGCTATGCAAGATGTAGTTGATAAACCTTGGGGTAGTGCTGAATTTTTTGGCAAACATCCGGGATTCTCTGTTGCAGCTAAAACCGGAACCGCTCAAGTTTATGGTCATCAACACGATGAAGACAAAAGCCGAACCAATATTCCCAAACGACTACGCAATAATCATCTTTTCATCGCTTTCGCCCCGTAGAACACCCGCAAATTGCCGTCGCAGTAGTGGTTGAGCATAGTGCCATGGCTGATAAAATGACGGGGGAGATTATGAATTATTATTTCAAACATCCAAAAAGGAA
>NZ_NIQB01000014.1:0-1333 GCF_018687865.1 Coxiella-like endosymbiont of Rhipicephalus sanguineus
TCAGAAAACTGATGCTCCTCTGTTTGATTGAAATTTTTTTTGATAAATAGAAACTCTCAAAATAAAAAAGTCCACGGCATTAGTGATCTCATTCAGAAATTATTTTCTTTATCATTTTAATTGGATGGTTTTAACTTTTTTTGAAAGTCTTATTGGATAAGTAAATTAGCGGATTCCATTAGATATTCGAGGTGGTGTACGTGTTATTTCTGAAACATAAAATCAATAAAGTTTTATCCAAATCATTTATGACAAAAATACAGAATCTCAGGCATTATATGTGATAGTAAAAAGACATTTATAACAACAGAAATATTATAGAACATAATTATTAGAAAATTTCTTAGGTAATCACAGTCTTTAGTATTTACTCAATCTTCATGAAGTATAGATGATTGGGTCCCCTTAATAAAACAAGTATCTGTTGATGACATTACTTTTATGTGGGAAAAAATTATCACTTACTTTACAAATGCACCATTCGCTAATACAATATGCCAGTTTAGCCTCTCCAATCTTATTAGATTAGAAAATAAGCTGCTTTCCAATTATCTATCAACATTTACTATTCTACCTACTATGTTAAGCAGTACCTATTTTTTTAATTTTATTAATATCATATTTTATTTATAAACTGTTTCCTAAATTTTTTTAGGATGTTCAAATTTAAAGAAACTAAACTTATTAAATTAAAATTAATTATATTTATTAAGAATGAAGATTTCTTAAAAAAATTAGTTTATGAAAATTTCCTTTTTCTAAAATTTAAATGAAGTTATTTTTCTTGATACAGCGGAATTATATTCTTCTGAATTATATTAGTTTTTATAATAATTAAGATTATTAATTTTAAATATTAAATATTGTGATGATAAAAATATTTTATTATTAAATGAGAAAAATGCTTTTTTAAGTATATTCAGTTTATTAGTTATCCCTAAAGCATATATCAAAGTTAAAAAAATATATCTGATTGATAATCAATTCTAAATAATCTATTGACCTCACTTTTATTTTCAAGTGCTTTTATAGAAATTCACTATAAGGATCTAAAACTGTATAGTAAATACAATTTTTTATCAGTTATCTATCTTTCTATAGAAAGAAATCATTCATAATTCTTCTTAAGAAAATAAGTTTCTCCTTTAAAAGAAAAAAATAAACTTATTAAATTAAAAAATAAAATCTCTTTGATTTCCTTTAATCTTTGAAATTTCTAGAATATCAGAAGATGCTACTGTGATCTTAAAGAAATATTAAAAAAGTTTCTCGAGAAATTAACACTTAGTTTGAAAAAAATTTTCAATCAAACAGAGGAGCATCAGTTTTCTGA
>NZ_NIQB01000015.1:0-22718 GCF_018687865.1 Coxiella-like endosymbiont of Rhipicephalus sanguineus
TTTCAATCAAACAGAGGAGCATCAGTTTTCTGATAGGTCTCGTTAACATAATCATAATATTTAGGATTAATCGATGGTGTAGCAGGGCATGTGTGTGAAACGTATAAATTAGTAAGATAAGCTTTTATAAAAAATTATCCCTAACTTTTTAATGTAAAGTGATATAACCAATTTATCTTGATATCCTCTTTGATGCAACAGATAAATTAATCCACCGATGCCATCAAATTTTTTATTAGAAAGAAAAGTCCATTGTGGTTTTTCCTCCTTTGATTAATAGTTTTAGATGTGTTCAAAAGGGATAGTTATATTTTCCCCAAGTTTTTTATTAGCTTTGAGCCAGGCACCTATTTTATCTTTTTTATGTTATTCCTGTTTTAACGAATCAGAAAAGCAATTTAAAAAGAGATATTATTTTATCTTTTTCCATCTCATTGATTTTCTTATATTAATGAGATAATATTTTCAGCATCATCTTTGAACTAAACTATATTTAAGTATTTCTTTTTAGAATTACTACGGAATATTCCTTTTTTATCAGTTTGTAATTCGCCGGTGTATTGTTCAAAGTGTATCCCTTTCTTATTAAGTAGATAGACTACTTGATCAATATCATCAACCTCAAAATTTAATACTGTATAGATCACTGGTTGATGATTTTCTTTTTGATAAATAAAAATAACTGAGCCATTTCCTAATGGTGAGCTATAATCCCATATCCTTTTCTTATTTAACATTTAAACTAAGAATATTATTATAAAAATCTTTAGCTTTTCCGAGATCGTCAATAGAAAAATTTCTGAATACATTTGTCAATTTAAATATTTTTGATTCCTCATTTTTCAAAGAGAACAATAGCTTCAAATTAACTAATCTACCTTCATTATACCTCTATAAGTAAAACTTCTATAAGTAAAGAGCTGAAAGTGCATAAATAGAGATAAACAACCATCGATTTCAGTACTTTTTTATTAAAACAAAATTTCCTTAATTGACATAGCTTCATATTCCACTAATTTTTTTTGAAATATAAGTAATTCAGATCGAAATAGTCTTTATGTCCTAGATATTCATAAAAAGCATGTATTCCGATTTCTCTTTGATGATTAGAAGTAATAAGCTCCATTACATTGGTTCTATGCTTGATAACATATTTTTCTACTAATTATAGAAATTGATTCCTAATTGCCTGGCTGCGGTAATTTTCATTAATGATTAATGTGTCAACGTATCAGTATTTTCAAGATATTCTGAATTCTTGATAGCATCTAAAAAAAATTAAAACTACGATTGTATTTTTTGTTCGGAAATGATCATTTTATGGTTAGCAATATTAGCTGCCATTCCTTCTTTCATGATTTCTAATGACGTCAAATATCCTAGTTGTTGTAATAAATTTATTAATTGAGATGAATTTTTTCTTTTCTATTTAGCTTTCTATTTTAAAACGTGGATATCTTAAGGTGCTTATTAACCCTTTCGTGTTTCTGTTAACTCTCTATTTTTTTAATTCAAACTCTTCATTAAATTTTTTCCAAGTGTTGATTAGTCCCGTATAAAAATTTATGCCTGTTTCGCTATCGTTACACCTAAAAAGCCTTGTCAAAAAATTTCTGTGGTGTGCTATTACGAAACATAGCGAGCATAATTCCAGGCCGAATTTGAAAAAAAGTTAACATAGCGCTTATCAAATTGTCCTTCTTAATTAATAGAAAATCCAATAGCTGAAATTAACGGATAATAAAGACATATAACTGTAGTATTAATAGGGACAGGTAATTGATGGATATTATAGGAACCACGAGCTTCCCACTGATAATCTAATTAATCGTCGCATAGGGCTCAATAATTTCTTCCAGGGTCGAGAAATTTTTTGATTACGTATAATCGTAATAAGGTTATCTTTTCCTATATATTTTCTAGTAATATTATTCAGACAAGTTTCTGAAAGAAAAACCACTTACTCTTCCACCTTAAAACGTAAATGAATTTCTTCGACGGCATAGCGATTGGAATTTTGTAATAAAGCGACCACATCTAACGCTTGTTTGAGAACGTCCAATTTAATAATTCGATCTTGGCTTTCTAACTTATAATTCATATCAATGATGGTAAACGTCTATTCCATATGTATTTTAGGACTTAATAGTAATCCACCATTATGCATAGGATCGAAAAAACTAAATATAAAAGAAGATTAAACGCTCCCGGTCTACATTTATCATTGCCAGCGAATATATTAAAAGATTCTATAGGTCGATGTTCTTGCTGAGAATTAAAAAGTGAATTTAATTTCTGAAACTCCTGGGCCTGCACCTCAAACGTTTCCGGAAGGTGCATCAACCAGTAAATTTTGGCTCGACCCATAATTACCTTGATTTTTTGTGACATTAGTGTCAGAAAGAAAAGCTTGCCATGCAGAACCCATATGCACTTCTTTATTTCCTAAGCCTTTCTGATATGAAAAAATAATAGCAATATCGTCACCTGTAAGCATAACAAGCTCATTGATTAATAATCCAGAATCGATGTGTTCTTTCAACAATGTTTGAATAGCATCCAGCATTTTAGCTATAGGTCGGGTATGACCGCTGATACTACCTACATCGGCTTTTATGATACTCAAAGTAATTTCCATATAATCTCCTAGAAAAAAGGAATTTTGATTATACTTTGATCTTCACTTTCTACTCAAGCATTCCTAGTATAAAGATTTGAGACGAAAATTAATCATGAGTTTACGGAAGAGCAAAATTTAGCTAAATAATGCAGTTCTGGGGTAAGATAATTAAGAAAATAGCAATTTTGAGTACATCCTAATTTGCTTATTTTTGAAGTTCTAGTCTAAATCTGTTAGCTGATTGTTTACGTATTATAAAAAATGCACCGCTTAAAATTTATAATGAAACGATTTACATGGGTGGACGAATTTCTTTGGAATTACCTCTGCCTGAATTATTCAGTTATGCGCCTATATACATGCCTATATCAAAGTCGTTCACGGAAAAGAAAAAGGTCCTTTTCTACATGGTGATCAACTTATAATGGTACAAAAATCATTAATCTTTTATTAGAATAACCCTTCTTAAAACGCTTACGAGAAACTTTTATTGCTATCTTGGTTATGAACGTGTACGATCTCATTACTGGCCGGATCCACTTTGATTGAAGCTTTCTAGGCTCTAAATACAGCTCTCATGTCACACGTCTTGCCAATCTTTTCACTCAAAAAATATTAATAAAATCTAATTATTGTATTGATTTCCAGACAGTTCTTTAAAACCATAATAATTTAACTCAAATTTATTTTAATTTCTATGACGAAACTGCTAAACAATTAGCCGATTTATTTGACGCTCCAGTAATTTCGGACACTCCCTATCGAAAAGAGTCATTATCTGCATTAACTGAAAAGAAAAGGAATTCTTTTGTTATTCTATGAAGCTGGCGAAGCTATGTGTTTTGATGAATATCCCATTAAAATAGGTATCAAAGGAATTTCTAATATAATACAAAATTTAACCATAATAATCGACTTAGGACGTCATCTTCAAAAAGATACTTGATATTTTTTTTACTAAAGACACCGTTTGGGTTCGTGCTTCAAGCATTGAAATTAGTTTTTCCAAATTAAAATTAGGACAGCGTATTTCCAAAGGCAAAGTTTTATATGTAATTAAAGATCCTTTTGGAGGTACAGAAAATATTACTATTACTAAACCCTAATAAGGAATTATCGTAGTAAAAATAATTTACCGTTAATAAATGAAGGCGAAATCTTCTTCCAAGTCGCCGTTTTTCAGAAATAGAAAAGCCGATCCTCATCTACAAAAATGGAAAGAAAAAGTATCGAAAAATTTAAAGAAGCCGAATAATTGGCAATCATAAAGAAATCACCTATTTTATTCATTGGTCTCATTATATGGCTATTAGCTGCTGTTTTTTTATATACGAATTCTTTCTTAGAAAATTTATTTGGACTGCGGCACCACAAATTATTCCGGATTTACATTTTTCTCCAGAATCTTTTGCTCTTATTGGTTCCGCTTATTACATCGCTTATGCTATCATATAAATCCCAGTTCGGATTTTAGCAGATAAATTTAGAGTCAAATGAATTATCATTTTTTCCGATTTGATTTAGGCTGGTTCAGCATTATTATTATTTTTACACGCTACAGGATTCACTTCCGCTTTTTTCAGTTGAGTGCTCATGGGCTTTGGTTCCTCTTTTGCCTTTATTTTCTTATTAATTGCTGCAACTTGCTTTCCGCGACATTATTTTGGATTTTTTTCAGGCGCCTCACAATTTGTTAGAACGATGGGGCCACACTTCTAGCTGGTGGTTCATTGATTTCATTTTTTAACCCAAGTTCATAGTAATTAGCGGCTGGCTCTTGCTATCATTGGCGTATTTAGAGTTATTTTAATTTTCCTAATTTTTCTTATTGTAAAAAATAAACCAAGTAGTCAAGAAATATTAGTTTACTTGAAAAGACATAAAAAATTTCTCAACGCTTGTAATTTTTATTTTAAAACTCGCAAATGTGGTATATTGCTTTTTCTTCAGCGAGTATTTATTCATCCCTTGTTATTCTTGGTGCTATTTGGGTATTAATTATCTTGAATCAAGAGGCCTTTCTCAGGAACTAGCTGCTGACATCATTTCTCTCACTTGGTTTAGTTTTGCTGTCCGGTGTCCTTTTCTGGAGAC
Source organism: Coxiella-like endosymbiont of Rhipicephalus sanguineus (assembly GCF_018687865.1). NCBI lineage: Bacteria > Pseudomonadati > Pseudomonadota > Gammaproteobacteria > Legionellales > Coxiellaceae > Coxiella-like endosymbiont of Rhipicephalus sanguineus. The sequence continues at coordinate 4,715 of NZ_NIQB01000015.1, forward strand.
TTTCTCGGATATAAAAAAGAGTCGAAAACCGATGCTTATTTTTTTGTGAATGCGTAGGGATTATTGGATACAACGCTAATCACCTATGCAACCTATACAGCTACATTGATTATACAGCCTTCTCTTCTTTTTAGTAGGTATCACCGCTTCATGGAAAAACGTGGAATTTGCAATTATTTCCGAGAAAACTACAATCACAATTAGAGCTTCTGTAATGGGCTTAAATAACGCATTAATAATTTTTGTTTAACGGGATATTATCCCGCCTTTAATGAATTTATTTATTTATCAAATTCTTCGGTTAAGAGCTCTTCTCTTTCAATAACTGACTTTATTATTGGTTTTAGTTTTATGTTCCTACTCAATATTCTATCGTTGATACTAGCAAGCTTTCTGGTAAAAGAGACCTACGTAAAACCACAAAAAAAAATTAATCACCTCGAAGATTAACTCTGAAACTACTTAGCCAAAAATCGAAAAGCTAAAACCAACTTAATAAATTATGTTTTTCTTATTTTTTCTTTTTCCTCTTCTGAGGGTTTAATCTCCGAAGTGACAGAGGATTCTGAAGATTCAGGCAATTCTGTTGCTAGTGGATTACGCAATGCTTCTATATCCTTGAATAAATCATTAAGTAATCGATTAATTCTAGTAAATTGCTTAGCTTGCTCAGCATGTGTTTTGGCCAATTGTTGCGTCAATAAACTAAGCTCAGAAATTTTCATACTAATTGCATCATCAGGATTAACATCAGGTGTGCTGCCTTCTGGACTAATCATTGACTTAATATTATTTAAAATACCTTGTAAATCAAATTTTTTACTAGAATTAGTCATGACTAACCTCTTTATTAATTAAATGTTGCTTTATAAATGTTTTGACTTTGTCATCAATTATCTTTTAACGAATTTGAAATACGAGTAATTTTGGCAATACTAATATCAAGGTCGTTAGAAATTTCTCGCTGAGTTTTTTCTCCTTTTATCAGCTTACATATTAATTCTACGTGCATTGCCAATTGCTCTTTTCTTCGAAGCTAAATAATAAATCAAAAAGTTTATTCGAGTCGTTCTGTGGTTCCTGCCTTCTGGCATGAAATAAGAAACTGAGAACAACCTTTTGATTTTAGAGATACCTTTTCCTCCTTATCAGAAGGATTAGACAACAAGGGAAAAATAATGTCAACAAAACCCCCGCCTTCACTTTGAAGCAGTTAATGAAAAAAATGCCATTCTTTAGGGAACAGTTTGCGCTTGAATATGATCTACCAAAAGTTGTAATTTCCTGCGCCCTTGAAATTCATTAATGTCTAAACGATAGGCTAAGTGTACGTATTTACAATGGAAATTAGGCCACTCTTCTAGATTAACATGAAAAGCAATACCATCTAGATAATAATTATTCTCAGGAACTTCCAAAATTAATTTTAAATGCCGCTGGCCTACTACCCGTTGATTAACCAATTTAAAACAACCATCGAAAACAGGCTCTGGAAAGCCTTGCCCCCAGGGCCCCGCCTGCTCTACTAACTCAGCAAGCTCAAGAGTTAACTCTTCTGAAGTTAATTCTCCATCACTTATTAATCGCAGCTGAAGGTCTTCCTCACTAAAATTTCTTCCCACTTCTGCAGCAAATACTTGTTGAAACTCTTCATAGCGATCTAAAGGCAAGCTAAGACCTGCTGCCATAGCATGCCCCCCAAATTTGGTTATTAGCCCTGGGTATTTAGTAGCAACAGCTTCCAGCACATTGCGAATATGAAGTCCAGAAATAGATCTGGCAGATCCTTTTAGAATATTATCACTCATTTTTGCAAAAGCAATCGTGGGGCGATGAACCCGTTCTTTCACTCGGGAGGCTACTAATCCAACAACCCCTTGATGCCATTCTTCCTTATATAAACAAACGCCAGGTGGCAACTGCTGACTTAAATTAAGGTGATCAATGGCACTAAATGCATCTTTTTGCATTTGGGACTCAATAACTCGCCGTTCTTTATTTAAATCATCCAATCGATAGGCAATATCTAAAGCCGTATTTCTGTTATCCGCCAAGAGACAAGCAACGCCTAAACTCATATCATCTAAGCGTCCCACCGCATTTAATCGTGGACCAATGGCGAAACTAAGGTCTGTAGTCCGCAATTTTTCTCGTTTACGCCCGGAAACTTCCAATAATGCCAAAATTCCTTCATGGGCTTGGCCTGCCCGAATACGTTGTAATCCTTGATGAACCAATATCCGATTATTTTTATCTAATGACACAATATCGGCCACGGTACCCAGTGAGACAAAATCCAAAAATTTCGCCATATTGGGGCAATCGAGCCCACTTCGTTCAAACCAATTATTTTTTTTTAGTTGTGCACGAAATGCCAGCATAAGATAAAAAGCCACCCCTACGCCCGCCAAACATTTACTAGGAAATTTATCTTCTTTGCAATTAGGATTTATAATTGCACACGCAGGTGGCAATTGCTCACCTGGGAGGTGATGATCAGTAATTAGCACATCGATTCCTAATTGATTTGCTCGGACCACACCCGTATGACTTGAAATTCCATTATCGACCGTAATAATTAAATCAGGCTGTCGAATGGAAGCTACCTCTACAATTTCTGGCGTCAAGCCATAGCCATAGGCAAATCGATTGGGAACCAGATAAGAAACCTTTTCTAGCCCGAATTCACGCAGCGCGCTTACTGTTAAAGCAGTACTTGTTGCTCCATCCGCATCGAAATCTCCAATAATCATAATATGCTGTTGCTCTTTGAGAGCTTGAATTAGCCGCTCCGTTGCTTTATCGATGCCGGACAATAAAGAGTAAGGTAACAAATTTTTTAACTCGCGGGATAATTCATCCGGTGAATTAATATTTCTTGCCTGATAAATCCGCCGTAAAACGGGATGAAGATGCTCAAGACCCTCAATTAATTTTGATACTTCGCGTCGAACGATTTTTTATCCAAAAAACTTCCTTTTTAAATTACATTTTCACTATTGTCCTAATTTTAACTTTAAATAATAACAATAAGCATCGTCGGGATACAAGCTTACTATTTCAAATTTATTTTTAGTGATTCCAAAAATTTTGAAGTACTGATTTTAATTTAACTAATTTTAATTATTTTAATTTAACTAATTTTAATTTAAATATAAAGATAAAATTAGAATTGATTCGATTATTTCGTGATTAAACACTCTAACGAGATTTTGTAATTTGCTTTTTCCTCGCCAAATCGGAAGATAACTAATTCAAAAAAATAGGACAAAAATAGAAAAACACAAATATCCTCTTCTCGCGATTTACTAGTTTTCATCGTGTACCGAGCATTGAAACCACCCTGTTTCTTTAATATTTTCTTAAGCTTGAGCTCCTAATAATGATCTTCCATTGAAAGAGAGCACAAGAAAACCCAAAATAAATCATGATCCATACTTTTTATAATGAAAGATTCCCAATTTTAGATATTGATGAAGATTTTTCCTACGGAACAAATGGTTAAGGATGTAAAAGCTTTCTTCGAATACTACACGAACCCAGAAGTCGCTCGTTATATTCTCGCTTCTAACCCTCGAAATCTAGCCGAGGCCACTGCTGAAATTCATTATTGTCGAGACCTTTTCAAATACAAACGCGGCATTTATTGGACACTTGCGCGCAAAGAAGACGACTACATGATTGGCGCTATTGGTCTTTATATTAACAATCAACACTATAGCGCTGAAATTTGTTACGATCTCTCTCGTGATTATTGGAATAGAGGCATCATGACAAAAGTATTGCGCAAGGTAATTGAATTTTGCTTTAAAAAATAGCAGTCCACCGGATTGAAGCAATTACTTTAAAGGAAAACAGCGCTTCTATCGCTACCCTCAAAAAAACAGGTTTTTCATGGGAGGGGTCGATGAGAAAATATCGCTATTTCAATGGACGTTTCCATGATATCGAAATGTTTGTTATTACTTCGGAAAATGGATCGCCTTAACTTTTCCTTGCACCTTAGCTACTTCCTCTTTAGGAATGTTTTTTTCAAAAGCTCTTGCCTAATTCGGTCTTGAATTTCTTTATTAGATATGGTCAATTATGTAGCTTTCAACTTACCTAGGTCGAATTATGAAACAACCTCGTGCGCTCACACCTTTATTTCTCACTGAGATGTGGGAGCGCTTCGGTTTCTATATTACCCAAAGCCTTCTGATCCTCTATCTCACCAGCGCGCTTAACTTTGCTGATTTACAGGCTTACATGATTCTCGGCGAGTTTACGGCACTCGTTTACATAGCTCCTTTGGCAGGGGGCTATTTGGCTGATCGAGTGTTTGGCGCTCGTTATGCTATTCTCGTGGGCGCCATTTTTTTAGGCATTGGCTATTTCTTGCTAGGTATTGCTGGTCAAAAATTGCTATTCCTTAGTCTTTCAATTCTCGTAGTAGGCAATGGACTATTAAAGCCTAATATTTCAAGCTTTTTAGGCGAATTTTATTATGAAGACGACCCTCGTCGTGACGCGGGTTTCACTTTATTTTACATTGGCATTAATCTAGGCGGTTTATTAGCTTGGGAAGTGCTGGCTTTATTCAAGAAAAATTCGGGTGGAATATAGCCTTCCTTAGTGCAGGGGTTGGTATCGCTATCGCTCTATTGACATTCTGCTTCGGTTTCAAGACCTTCGAAAATCGGGGGCTTCCTATCCTCCTAATCAAATTTCGCCTGCATTTTTGCGTTGGTTGTGCTATAAAAGTAATCTTCTTATACTCTTTCTTCTGACTATTATTATCGCTTATTTTTTGTTGAGCAGTAGCTCTTTTGCTAGCTTGTTCCAATTAATTCTTGGTGTTTTTATCCTCATTGTTTTGTTCATTATAAGCAGTCGTTTGGAAAAACAAGTTCGGAATAAATTTCTTGCTCTAATTATTATCGTTATCGCTTCCATTGTTTTTGGGGAATGTTTTTTCAAGCTTTTGCCTCCGTTAATTTATTTACACAGCGGATTGTCGATCGAAATATTTTTGGTATATTCATTCCTTCACCGGCATTTATCGCTCTAGAATCCATTTTTATTATTTTATTGGGACCTTTCTTAGCTTCCTTATGGCAACGTCTGCATACTAAAAAACTAGACCCGACACCCGGAACAAAATTTTCATTGGCAATGTTTTCCACCGCTCTTGCTATGCTTTTATTGGCACTGGTTACCCATTGGACCGAAGCAAGCGGTTTGGTTCATCCGCTCGGGATCGTGATTTTTTATTTCTTCTTAACTCTTGGGGAAATGCTCCTCTCTCCTATCAGTTTATCCATGGTGACAGAGTTATCTCCTCCTCATCTTACAGGGTTAATGATGGGAATTTGGTTTATAGCATTGGGATTCGGAGGGCAGCTCTCAGGATTTTTAGCCGAAGCAGCCGGGGTTTCTCACCGAGTCCAAGATATTCATGCTGCAAGCGAAATCTATAGACACGCCTTTGTAAATAATGCAATCCTTACTTTTATTGTGGGCTTAGGCTTATTTGCACTAAACCCCTGGTTAAAACGGTTAATGAAAAGCTAACTTAAATCGAGATTCAAACCTATGTTTACTCAAGCCACTTATATTTGGATGGATAGCGCTGAGTCAACTCAGAAATTGCGATCCAAATTCGAGTTATTAAATATCCTCCCCCAGGAGATTACCATGTCAGACTTTTCCGACTGGGGATTAGACGGCTCTTCCACCTATCAAGCGACAGGTAATGGCTCTGATTTGATATTAAAACCCGTGCATCCTTAAAGATCCTATTTTAAGAGAAGGTAATTATTTGCTCCTTTATGAGGTTCTAAATCTGGACGGTTGCCCCTCCTCATCCTTCCAATACGCGAGCACGCTTGAGGCAAATTATGGCCAACTGAGATGCTAAACAAGAACCCTGGATTGGATTTGAACAAGAATATACGCTCTTTCAGGGTGCTCAGCCACTCCGGGGGGCTGTGGCCCAATCGAAGGTTATCCTGCTACTCCTCAATGGCCTTTCTATTGTGGTGTAGGGACAGATTGAAGTAATTTAGCCATCCTTTTAGTGGAAGTAATGGAAGAACACGCCAACGCTTTTTTGGATGCCGGAATTATGCTCTTTGACACGAATGGGGAAGTGATTGCCAGGGGACACGATAAACCCCTGATCCCCTGACTGTTTCTGACCACCTTTGGCTCGCTCAATGGTTACTGTATCGAATTGGAGAAGAGTACGGCGGTATTACTTTCTACCCTTCGTCCGAAACCCGTTCTAACGGGATTGAAATGGAACTGGTAAACACACTAATTTCTCTATTAAAGCGATGCGTGATTTAAAAACAGGAAAAGAAGCTATAACCAGACTATTGAGCGGCTCTCCAGGAGCGTCATGAAGCGCATACCCCCCTTACTGGAAAGCATGAAACGGCTCATATCTCACAATTTTTTCCGGCATTGGTAATCGTGGTGCTTCCGTTCGAATTCCGTGGCCTGTAGCTTCCCGAAGATACGGCTCTATATTGAAGACCAGCGACCAGGTGCTAACGCTAACCCCTACCAGAAGTACCCCTTACCAGGTTACTAGGTGGCGGCCCATTCTGTTAGAGACAATTTGTGGGATTGAATTGCCCGAAACCGATCCGATAAAAACCATGATATAGGTATGCACTAACTTATAAAACTTATAAATAAGCTTATAATTACAAATAAACTTATAAATTAAATAATCGATAGTAATTTTCGGTAGTTTTTCGAGCAATTTCGTTTAGAGAAGTATTTTTTAATTTTGCAATGAATTCAGCTACATAGAGCACATATTGCGGTTCATTTTTCTTACCTCGAAACGGGACAGGAGCTAAATAAGGAGCATCCGTTTCGATTAGCATCTTTTCTAAAGGAACCCGTTCAGCAACTTCAGCGACATTTTTAGCATTTTTAAAAGTCACAATGCCAGAGAAAGAAATATAAAAGCCCAAATCCATCGCTTTCTGCGCCATTTCCCAACTTTCTGTAAAGCAATGCATCACTCCACTCACTGCTTTTGCATTTTCTTCCTGCATAATTTGTATGGTGTCAACTTGGGCATTGCGAGAATGGATAATTAATGGCTTAGCGAGTTTTACAGCCACTTGAATATGGCGACGGAAACGATCTCGTATCTTCTCCTCCAAACCACTTTCATTATAGTAGTAATCCAAACCTGTTTCGCCAATGGCTATTACTTTAGGATGACTGGCTAGTTCAAATAATTCCGCCATAGAAGGTTCATGATCTACTTTTTTACTAGGATGAAGGCCTACACTCGCAGAAACATTATTAAATTGTTCTGCAATTTTAATAACCCTTGGTGCATTTACTAAGTCAACACCTACACAAAGAATGCTTTCAACGCCGACATTTTTTGCTTTTTCAATTAAAGATTTTAATTTCCCATTATAGGGGGTTAAATCGAGCATATCTAAATGACAATGTGAATCAACTAACATTTATGCGTTTTCCAACATTAAAAAAATTTCTTCTAAAAGCAATTGTGAGTTTACTGCTATTGATCCCGTAACCACCCGCCAAGTTTCTTGCAACTGTTGCAATATTTCAAGCAACTTTTCCTGTGACAATACCGATGATAATTCCTGTAAAAGTGGCAAATGATCTACGTTAAAGACAAAATCATGACAATTAAGCTGCAGGCGCAGAACATCCATAAGAAAGATAATTATAATATGCAAAATTAATTTAATATCTTCTTTCAATAAAGCATTTACAACCGTCACGGCCGATTCACGTTGCGTTACTGTGTTTATTAGTGACTTCAATAAACGATCCCGCAATGGCAAATAATTTAGCGATTCTAATTCTATCGCTTGTAATGGAGCGTAATTCGCTACTGTTAACAATTGAAGTGCTTTATTTTTATCTCCCTTAATCTGTGCTTCTACCCATTGAAGTACCGCTGAGTCAGAATAAGCCTTAAATAGGACTCGTTGACATCGACTGACGATAGTTGGGGGTAAAGCTCCAAGCTGATGAGTAACCAAGATTAAGAGAACTTGTCCTGAAGGTTCCTCCAAAGTCTTTAAAAACGCGTTAGCCGCTGCTCGATTCATTGCTTCAGCAGGTGAAAGAATCACTACTTGATAATGGCCCTGTTGCGAAGTTTGATTGAGCGCATCAATTAGCTCACGAATTTGCACCACTTTAATAGTTTTACTTTTTTCTTCCGTATTTACCTCAAAAAAATCAGGATGGTTCCCGACACGAAATAATTGGCAGCCTCGACATATCCCACAGGCTTCTGTTTGATTGCGCTTACAAAGAATTAATTCTGCTAATGATTTAGCAAACCTTGATTTACCTAAACCACGGCTACCGGTTAAAAGGAGAGCATGAGGCATCCGACCTTGCTGATGACGAGTTACAATTTTGTCCCACTGCTTTTGTTGCCACGGGTAAATCATTTAGTTCTTAGCCTCTAATTTTACTTTGAGAAAGGTCTGCTAATAGCGGGTCGATTACCTGGCATAATTGCTCTCTAACCACCGATAATTCCTGATCTGCATGAATCACTCGAAACCGTTTGGGCTCGCATCGCGCTTGAGCAAGATAGCTCTCCCGTACTCGTTTGAAAAATTCCAGACCCTCTGCTTCAATGCGATCTCTCGCTCCACGGCTCTTTACGCGACTTAAACCAATCGAAACGGGTGCGTCCAATAAAAAAGTGAGATCTGGTTTTAAATTACCCTGAACCCATCGTGCTAATTCTTCGATGTGTTTAACCGCGATTCCACGTCCCCCGCCTTGATAGGCAAAACTCGCATCGGTAAAACGATCGGACAATACCCACTGCCCACGCCGTAAAGCTGGCAAAACCACTTGTACAATATTTTGTGCACGTCCTGCAAACATTAATAATAATTCGGTATCGGGGCACATCATTTCGTTGTAATGATTGAGAAACACTTCACGAATGGCTTCGGCAATGAGCGTACCACCCGGCTCTCGGGTAACGACGTAAGGAATATGATCAACCTCCAGGCGCTCTCGGATATATCGGAGCGCTGTAGTTTTCCCTACCCCTTCAATTCCTTCGAAGGATATAAAACACCCTCGTTCATCTTCCATATTTTTCTCCCAGTGATAGATAAGGTGCCACCCATGGTGGAATTATAATGATTGTTCATTATTCCGTTGGTATTTTTCACAATGGGCTTGATACGTAGCGGAAAATACATGACTCCCATGCCCCCCTTGGAATAAATGGTAAGCTAAATAACGAACCCGAGTTGCGGGCGGTATTTTGATCGTAGCCGCTTGTTGTATTTCTATTTCACTACGTATTGGCATATAAATAAACGATGCTACATAATGGTAAACCACGTTCCCAAAATTAAAATAAAAAAGGCAGCAATAATGAAAACGATTTTTTTTAAATAACGACATGAAATAAAGTTTAGACCTTCCTTAGCACCAAGGTACCGTTGGTTCCCCCAAATCCAAAAGAATTTGACATCACTGTAGTAATGTTTATTTGCCGCGCTGTCTGAGGGACAAAATCTAAGTCACAGTCTTCATCGGGATGTTCTAAATTAATCGTCGGTGGCGCCACGTTATCTCGAATAGCCAAAACCGAAATCACCGTTTCAACTGCCCCGCGGCCCCTAACATATGGCCCGTCATTGATTTTGTAGAACTTACGGCTAATTTATAAGCATGATTCCCAAAAATTTTTTTGATAGCCAGCGCTTCCAGATGATCTGCCGCCTGTGTAGAAGTGCCATGAGCATTAACATAATCTACTTCTTCAGCAGGAATCCCGGCATCGACCAAGGAATTTTTCATACAAGCGTAAAAACCCTCACCACCCGGAGCAGGCGCCGTCATATGGAAAGCATCCCCGCTCATTCCGAAGCCAATCACTTCCGCGTAAATGGGGGCGCCACGCTTTTTTGCGTGTTCCAATTCCTCTAATACCACCGATGCCGCTCCTTCACCTAATACAAAACCATCTCGATCCTTATCCCAAGGACGACTGGCTTTTTCCGGTTCATCATTTCGGCTTGAAAGTGCCCGCGCCGCTGAAAATCCGCCAATCCCTAAAGCCGTTGTAGCCATTTCGCTTCCTCCCGCTACCATGGCATCCGCATCATTATCTGCAATAATTCGGGCAGCATGGCCGATATTATGAAGACCTGTGGTACAAGCGGTAACGATGGAAATGTTAGGGCCTTTCAAATTGTAGTTTATAGACACTATCCCAGATGCCATATTAATGATGGCACCAGGGATAAAAAAAGGTGAAATTTTTCGAGGTCCATCGCTCAATAGCGTCTGATGATATCTTTCAATCCAGGGCATTCCCCCAATCCCAGAACCAATGGCAACACCTACTCGAGAAGGATTGCTTTCATCGACGACAAGCCCAGCGTCTTCGATGGCTTGGCGAGCTGCCTCTACAGCGAATTGAACAAAAACATCTGTTCGTCGAACTTCCTTAGGGTCTAAGGACAGATTCGGATCAAAGTTTTTACTTCTGCTGCAATTTGCGTGGCAAAAGCGGATGCATCAAAGCGCGTAATGCGGGCAACTCCGCTTTTACCTTCTAAAAGGGCGGCCCACATATCTGGAACATTGTTCCCCACTGGGGTTACCGCTCCTAAGCCTGTTATCACAACACGTCGATTCCCCAATTTAGCGCTCCTCAGAGACCAAGCAGGAAAAACTACAATTTAAAAATTGATCAGTTAATCAGTAGATTCACTTGCAGAATGCGATTTAATATAATCAATCGCTTGCTGAACGGTCGTAATCTTTTCTGCCTCTTCATCGGGGATTTCAGTATCGAATTGCTCTTCCAATGCCATCACCAGCTCAACCGTATCTAAAGAATCAGCACCGAGATCATCTACAAATGAAGCATCATTAGTGACTTCTTCTTCTTTTACTCCTAATTGCTCAATGATAATCTTTTTGACTCGTTCTTCAACTTTTGCCATATTTTCGGCTCCCCTTCTTAAAAACTAAATTAAGTGAATTCGGTTAATAGTAACATTTTATTACTTGTATTCAAGCGCTATACCATACACATTCCACCATTAATATGCAATGTCTCCCCGGTTATATATCCAGCTCCATCGGAGGATAAATAAACTGCGGCTTTAGCAATTTCTTCGGGACGTCCCATTCGTTTCATGGGCACCCGAGTCAAAATAGCTTCTTGTTGCTTTTCTGACAATGCGCCTGTCATTTCCGTTTCAATAAAGCCAGGAGCGATACAATTCGCTGTAATGCCGTAAGCAGCATGTTCTACGGCGATAACTTTCGTAAGACCTATAAGGCCAGCTTTAGCAGCGATATAATTTGCTTGCCCGGGGTTTCCCATAATGGCTGCGACCGAAGTAATATTGATAATCCGGCCCCACCGCTTCTTAAGCATTGACTTCAAACACGCCTTAGTCAAATGGAAAACACCATTCAAATTAGTTTCAATAACGGCCTCCCATTCTTCAGACTTCATGCGGAGAAAGATGTTATCACGAGTAATACCGGCGTTATTAATGAGAATGTCCACCGAACCGAAGTCTTCCTGTATCTTAGCCAAAATAGTTTTCATAGCTTCTGGATCGCAAACGTTTAAAGTATACCCTTTTCCTTTAAAACCTTTCTCGGCGAAGATTTGAGTAATTTTATGAGCACTCTCTTCGGAGGTAGCTGTTCCAAGAACAATAGCTCCTTGAAGACCTGCTTCTTTAGCAATTGCTAATCCAATGCCACGAGACGCTCCCGTGATTAACACAATTTTTGCTTCAATAAACATACCTCGTATTCCTCTTCATTTAACTAAGGGCTTTTTTTACCTCACCCACTCTAGGGCAGCTAAAATTAACTCTGTCGTTGTCAGTGGGAATGTTTTGCTTCGGCGTTCGATGCGCTTATTCAAACCTGCTAATTTATTATCCGGCCCGCACTCTCCAAAGAATTTTATTCCTCGCTTTACCATTTTTTGGATAGTTTCTACCCATCGCACAGGATCTACGAGTTGCTTCACCAACGCAGTGCGAATTGCCTCGCCTCCCTGATGTTCAGCCACATCTGTATTGTGGATTACAGGAATCGTAGGCGAAGTCATGGTTACCCCGGCTAAATCCCGCGCAAGACGTTGAGCTGCCGGCTGCATCAAAGGGGAGTGAGAAGCACACTGACGGGAATGCGCTTAGCAATTTTAGCCCCTTAGTTTTAGCCAATGCAAGAGCACGTTCCACAGCCAATGCATCTCCAGATATTACCGTTTGAGCAGGAGAATTTAAATTGGCAAGCCTCACGACCGCGCTCTGGGCCGATTTTTCGCATATCGCTTCGATCTGCGATTCACTTAAACCAATAATCGCTCCCATTGCTCCTTCACCTGGGGGCACCGCCTCTTGCATGTAGCGACCTCGGCTTTCTACTAATTGGACAGCATCTGTAAATCTCAGTGCTTTCGCGCAAACTAAGGCCGCGTATTCCCCCAAACTATGACCAGCCATCGCTTGAGGCGGAGACCCCCCTAAATCCTCCCAACACCGAAAAATAGCGACATCGACTACCAACAGAGCGGGTTGGGTAAATTGAGTTTGGTCCAGTTTTTCTTGAGGACCCTGTTGGGTCAACACCCACAAATCATATCCCAGAACAGAAGATGCTTCGTGAAAGGTTTCTCTAACTAAAGGTTGCTCTTTGGCTAATTCTCGGAGCATCCCCAGGTGTTGAGATCCTTGACCTGGAAATACTAAAGCAAATGGTAAAGGCATGTTATTATTTCTCCACTAATACTTTAATAGAGCAGCACCCCACGCTAATCCCGCTCCAAAGGCTTCTAACAATAAGGTTTCACCACGCTGGATTTTGCCTGATCGAACAGCAACGTCGAGGGCTAAAGGAATAGAAGCAGTAGAGGTGTTCCCATGTTTTTCAATAGTTAAAATAACCCGCTCCAGAGATAAGCCAAGGCGTTTAGCTGTGGCTTGAATAATCCGCATATTTGCCTGATGAGGTATCAACCAATCAATATCCGATCTTTTAAGTCCGCTCTTTTCCACAGTCTCATCAACAATTTCTCCTAATTTCTTCACAGCCACTTTAAAAACTTCATTACCCCGCATTCGCAAGGGAAACTCATTTAATTCGCGATCCCATATGGGACTTTTGGAACTAATTAAGTCTGCGTAGTTGCCATTAGCGTGGAGAATTATTTTTAGGATTCCCGGTTCTCTATCGGCTTGCAAAATTACCGCTCCAGCTCCATCCCCAAATAAAATGCAGGTACTTCGGTCTTGCCAATCCACTATTTTCGTTAGAGAATCCACTCCAATGACCAAAACGGTTTTAGCACCGCCCGTGCAAATATATTGATCTGCAACGCTTAATCCATACACAAATCCCGCACACGCCGCATTTAAATCAAAAGCAGGAATATCATCTCTTAAATTTAAATGGCGCTGGACTAAACAAGCCGTACTTGGAAAATAATATTCTGCCGTAGCCGTTCCCACGATAACCATATCAATAGTGGAAGGGTCAATCCCAGACATTTCAATAGCACGTTTGGAAGCATTGACTGCCATCGTGGTAGTGTTATCAGGCTCGTAGCGATAATATGGCGCTCTCGCACGCCCACCCGTTTCATTATCCATTCGTCTGAAGTTTCGACCATTTTCTCCAAATCCTCGTTACTGAGGATTTGTTCGGGGATATAGCTACCAACTCCCCAAATACGCGAATACATCATTAGCTCTCAGACTCCTTAAGCACACTGCTCACTTTTTCTTTAATGAGCTGTGGAATATTTTTATCAACTTCAAGAATGGCTTCTTCCACAGCCGAAACGAAAGCATTAACATTAGCACTACCGTGACTTTTTATCACAATCGCATTTAAGCCTAAAAAGGTTGCTCCATTATAACGTTCAGGATCGACTCGCTTTATTAAGCGTTTAAAAATAGGGATAGCGGGTAATACCGCCAATTTGGTCCACCAGGCCTCTTTGAAAGCTTCCCGCGCATATTGCGCAATTAATTTTGCTACGCCTTCTGTGGCTTTTAATACCACGTTTCCCACAAAGCCATCACAGACAACCACATCGGCAACGTTATTAAAGATGGAGTCACCTTCCACGTACCCAATATAATTAATCGCTTTGCTTTTCTCAAAAAGCTCGTTGGCCTTTTTTACTAGCTCGTTCCCTTTAATTTCTTCTTCACCAACGTTTAGTAATCCCACTCTGGGGTTGGGGATGCTATCGGCAGCCGCTGCTAAAATAGACCCCATCACAGCAAATTGGTATAAATTTTCAGGGCTAGAATCAACGTTAGCACCCAAATCTAAAACTCGAACTTCCCGTTCATTTTTGGTAGGAAACGAAGCGATAATAGCGGGTCGGTCAATACCTGGTAAGGTTTTAAAAACATAACGGGCTGTTGCCATCAAAGCACCAGTGTTACCCGCACTGACGCAAGCCTGTGCCCGATTTTCTTTTACTAAATTTATAGCCACTCGCATCGAAGAATCTTTCTTCGTCCGAAGCGCTTGAGAAGGAACTTCGTCCATTGCTACCTCCTCAGTGGCGTGCACAATTTCCCATCGATCCCCAACCGCTTTGCTACCCTCTGTTATTAAGGGACGAAGCCGCTCCTCTTTGCCCACTAAGAGAAGTTTGACATGGGAGTATTTCTTAAGAATTGACAATACCGCGGGCACAATAACTTTGGGACCGTGATCACCACCCATGGCATCCAGTGCAATTGTCTTCACCATTAATGGTTACTCTTCGTCTTCGTAAGACTCTTCTAAAGTAATAACTTCACGGCCTTTATAATATCCTTCCGGACTAATATGATGCCGCAGATGCGTTTCCCCCGTCACGGGATCTTTAGATAATACAGGAGCGCGCAAATCATCATGTGAGCGACGCATACCGCGTCTTGAACGAGTTTTACGACTTTTTTGTACTGCCATTTCTCTACTCCAAGGTCTGACATTGCTCGTGCTTGGGGATCATCGGTAAGCTGAGCAATAATTTTTCTTCTATTTAGTTCTATTAAAGTTACTCTCTCATCAGTAACTAACAATGGCTCATAGGCTTGCGCGGCAATCGCTTTGCCTCATCATCATCCCTTACCGGACTTAATACAAGGCTTTACATTTATATCATAGCTCACTGCTTCGCCATAACGCTCGTATTCGAATGTAAGGTAGGTCCGGACACCAACTTTAATAAAACGAAACCCAAACTTTATCTTGGCCAAATTCAAAACAAACTGCTACCACCCCTCTCGGATTTTCCACCAAGGGAAGCAGTCGCGTTAGTTCCTTTAAAGGCACTTCACCTTCTTTAAGGTTACCTACCGATCGCAAAGTTCAAAGAGATTGATTTTTAATGGTAATCGATCACCCACCACCCATCCAAATCTAGCGAGGCAATGGTATATGGGAATAGGATGGGTGTCAAACTGCCACCAATGAGTAAACTACCGGCGATCTAAACTTTTCAAAATGATAATCAAGAGGTTCACTGAATAGTAAAATAAATAAAGAATATTCGGAGGCTGAAGTGCAAATTTATAATCCTGAGATTGCTGTTCTACTCAACAAGCTCGCAGATCTCTTAGAAATTTAAGTAGAAAATTCTTTTCGTATCCGTACCTACCCGCTCCGCCGTCGGGCTTATCAACGAATTACCTCAGAATGTAGTAGATATTCTAAGGGAAGGCGAAGATTTAACGGAATTACCGGGTATTGGAGAAGCTCTAGCAGAAAAATAAAATTATAATTAAAATAGGCAAATTACTCCACTTAGAACAACTTGAGAAAAAATGCCTATGGTAGTTACTGAGCTGTTGCTAATCGAGGGTTTAGGCCCAAAGCGTATAAAAATGCTACATGATAATTTGGATATTAAAAACTCAGCCGATTTAAAAAGAGCATTAGTACATGCTGATATTGAAGGCTTGCATGGTTTGGAAAAATAAAAAAGCCTATCTTAGCAGGCATCAAAACCTTGGAACGAGGAAAGCTTCGTATTAAATTGATTGGACGCCGAAAAAATTCCAGTTCCCTTGCCAACTTATTTTCTAACTTATTTAAAAACAGCCCCGGGATTAAAAAATTGCTATCACCGGAAGCTATCGACGACGTAAAGAAATCGTAGGTGACCTCGATCTAATCGCCGTTGCTAATAATGGTAAAAAATTATTAAATACCTTACTGAATTTGATAGAATATCACCCGTTATTTCTCACGGAACCATTCGCTCAACTGGAGTTTTAAATTCTGGTGTTCAAGTTTATTTGCGAGCAATCCTACAAAAAAGTTATGGTTTTGCTTTACATTATTTCACGTAATGAAAAATCTCATAATAATATAGCCATCGGCAGAATGGCTATGAAAAAATGAAAGTAAATAAGTATGGTGTATTTAAAAAAAGATAAAAAGGAAATCGCCAGAAAAACCGAAAAAGAATTTTATGAATTATTTGGTATCTCTTACATAGAACCTGAACTTCGTGAAAATTATGGTGAAATTGAAGCTACTCTAAAAACATTAATTACTGAAATTAATTACTTTAATAAAGATATTCAAGGGCATTTGCATTTTTCCGTGGGACCAGGTTTGAACAAAAAGCATTTTATCGAACAAATTAAAATTATTAACAAGCTTAATGAAAAATTCAACGGTTTTACTATTTTGAAATCAATTGAAGTCGATATTTTAGAAGACGGAAAATTAGACCTTCCAGATGAAGTCTTAAAAGAATTAGATTTAGCAGTTTGCTCTATTCATTACAAATTTAATTTATCCGAAAAACTAAACGTATTCTTCGCGCCATGGAAAACCCCTACTTTAATATACTAGGCCATCCCAGAGGCGACTCATTCGGCGCCGCGATCCATATTCTGTTAATGTGGGAAAACTAATTGAAGCGGCAAAAATGAACAGGTGCATCCTAGAAATTAATGCCCAACCCGAACGTTTAGACTTAGATGATGTTCATTGTAAAATAGCTAAATAGCAGTTAAAATGGCAATTTCAACTGATGCCCACACCATCAATTAAATCAATTACCTTGAATTTGAGATTGATGTGGCCCATTCCGTTTTGGCTCGAAAAAAGATGTTGTTAATGCCTATTCTCTTCCCAAGCTCAAGAAATTATTGCGACGAAAATGAATTTGTATCTACTAAGGATTTTAGTATTATTCGGATATCAAAAAAAAGGCTCAGAAGAAAATTGGGATTATTTATTGCTATTTTAGCAATAGCTCTTGTTCAGAATAGCTCCTATGCCAATTCAATGCTTACTGACTCTCAGCCCCCTAAAAAATCTAAAAACATTATAACTAAAGCCAATTGTTAACATATAAAGTACTACGATAAAAAAATACTATGATAAAAAAACACTACCACTATAAAGTAGTTTGCAAACAACCGGCCCATTTTGAAGCTAAGTTAGAAAAAATTCTAAGTTGCACTCAGTCTCGCTCAGCAATCGATCCTGGAAAGGCGTTTAGCTCAACAACGTCAAGTTATAAAAACGCGTGCGGGTATTAGCTTTTATGAACCCACTTACATCCTACCGTATTATTTACTGGGCGACCGTACCAATTCTATTTATGAAAGCCATACGCCTGAAAATAAACCACTGAAGAGTGAAGAATTTAAAGGCCAAATGAGTGTGCAATTTTCCTTATGGTATGACATTGTTTGGAAGTAACGTTTTACTCTAATGTCTCCTATACACAACTCTTCCTGGTGGTAATTTTACCCTAAGTCTCAGTTTTTTCGTGAAATGAATTACGAACCACAGCTTTTTTTAAGCAATCATTTTTCTCGCAACAGTTTAATTGCTCTTGAAATTAATCATTAATCCAATGGTCGGGGAGACGAATTAGAAAAAAGCTGGAATCGTCTCTTTTTACACTTTACGTTTACAGGGTCTCATTGGATGGTGGATATAAACCCCTGGATTTTAATTTTTAAATCGG
>NZ_NIQB01000016.1:0-534 GCF_018687865.1 Coxiella-like endosymbiont of Rhipicephalus sanguineus
GATGCCGTGGGGGCAGATTCATAGTATTATTGGGGTCAACGTTCTATTGAAAGAGGCTATGTTTGCCATCTGAGAATCTACCAACAACTGCCCAAATAAACCAGGATTACTCAAACCTTCTCCTAATTGTTTCTCCACCGCTCGAGAACGAAGTTTGAAACTGCGATAAATATTGCGAACTTCCGTGGCATAACCGTCCCCCAATTCGTCCTTTCCAATCAGTTCAAAAAAACACTGGGCGCAGAAACTGCAAGCCGTAGCTAAATTCTTAAGCCAATTATTGCGATAATTCCCGTGAAGATTAAGTACCTCAAGGTGTCGCTTGCCTCAAAATCCACAATATTGGTAGGTAGGTGTAACCATCATGTTTAAGGACTTTCTCTTGAAAGGCAAAAAGGCTGGATCAGCCTTTTTCTAACTATAAATAATCGCCAATTACTGTCCGTAGCTACCAATTCGATGTTATGCAACGCCATTTGAACAGTGAATTATCCGTTCCCACCAATAATACTATGAATCTGCCCCCACGGCATC
>NZ_NIQB01000017.1:0-12512 GCF_018687865.1 Coxiella-like endosymbiont of Rhipicephalus sanguineus
GGGCGACGCTTCTGGACATAATATGCTGACTAAAGCAGCGGATGCAGTGATTAGTTGGCTCCTGGAAAACTACCCCAGCCTCAAATACGTCTCCATTTCGGGTAATATCTGCGTAGACAAGAAGGTATCTGCTATCAACGGCTTATTAGGTCGGGGCAAATACGTTATTGCTGATATGTTAATTCCCCGCGCTGTGTGTCAAGAGCGCTTGAAAACTACACCAGAAGCCTTGGTTAATCTTCATATTAAAAAGAATTTAATGGGCTCAATAGTTTCAGGCGGTTTACGCACTGCAAATGCGCATTTTGCTAATTTGCTCTACGCTATTTACCTTGCGACGGGGCAAGACGTTGCTAATATCGTCGAAGGCTCTCAAGGGTTTACTCACGCTAAAGTGTGCAACGGCGACCTCTATTTTTCTGTTACGCTACCTAATATTATTGTGGGCACTGTGGGCAATGGAAAACATCACGATTTTGTTAAAAATCATTTACGTCTTTTAGGTTGTTTGGGTAATTCACAACCCGGTCAAAATGCTCGGCGATTGGCTATTATTGTTGCTGCTACGGTCTGGTGTGGAGAACTATCCTTACTTGCAGCACAAACGAATCCGGGCGAACTTATGCGCGCGCACGAAAAATTTGAGCGTAAGGAAAACAAGGCTAATCAAACTAGTAGAGATCACGCGCCAGCAAATTCTTGAGAACTGGGCGATGAAAAAAGATTTCTTAAAAACACGGACGCTGCTAAACTGATTTTATCAGGTGAGCACGCTGTGGTTTATGGCCACCCGGCACTAGCCGTGGCTATCAATCGACATACAGAAGCTACTGTTCGATGGACATTACCCTTGCATTTTTCCTTCCATTTTATGGGTATTGATTTTAGGCGAGAAGTTACCCTCCAAACGCTCCGTAAGTTAAAAAGAAAACTTAAAAAACAATACCAAAAATATTGCTTGGGCCACTTAAATATTCGGGAAGTTTTACAAAAACCTTTTGAACTTTCCCTTTTCACGTTTATCAACGTGCTAGATCGTTTAAAAAGCAAATTGCCGACAGGTATTGATATTGTCACCGACTCCAATATTCCCGTTGGTTGTGGAATGGGGTCTTCAGCCGCCAGCGTAGTAAGCTTAATTTACGCACTCACCCACTTTTTGGATATAAATCTCAATTTGGAAGATTATCTCAAATTAGGAGTAGAATCGGAAAGTTTGCAGCATGGTTACTCCAGCGGGTTGGATGTACATACAGTTTATCATGGGGGATGTTTGCGTTATGAAAAAGGGCAGTTTAAAAAACTCCCTATTCCAGACTTTCCAATGCAATTAGTGCAAACAGGACAACCGCAGAGTAGTAGTGGTGAATGCATCTCACAAGCATCATCTTATTTTAAAAAGAGTCCTATTGGAGATGATTTTTCAGCGGTCACCAACGAACTCAATCAAGCACTACAAAATCATAACTTCAATAACGTAAAAAAGTGCATTCAACAAAACCACCGGTTGCTAAGAACTATTGGTGTGGTGCCCAATAAAATAGATCATTTTATTGTGAATGTAGAAAAATTGGGTGGTGCTGCGAAAATCTGCGGCGCGGGGAGTGTACAAGGGGATAATGGCGGTGCTGTTTTGATTGTTTCTGATAACCCGATCAATAACCTCGTAAAGGAATACGGCTATTCCATTATGCCTATCCAGACTGATAATCAAGGAACTCACATTGTATAGAGCGAAAGCCCCCGGCAGTTTAATGCTGCTCGGCGAATATGCTGTGTTACAGGGTAAAACAGCGCTAGTGGCTGCTATCAATAAATTTATTTCCATAACCCTTAAGCCCCGTAGTGACGACCGAATTTTTATCGATTCCGCATTGGGCACACTAACCCTTCACCGTCATCAAATTACCTTACAAGCGCCTTTTGAATTTGTATTGGCCACCTTAGCCTCAAAAAGCCACCTTCCGGCTGTAATATTAAAATTGACTCTGATTTGCCTGCTTCCTTTGGATTAGGAAGTTCGGCGGCAGTAACTGTGGCATTATTAATAGTGTTAAATCGTTGGTTCGAAAAAATATTAACTAAGTTAAAGCTGTGGCAAGAAGCTTTACAAGTGATTCATCAAGTGCAAAAAGGGGGAGCTGGCGCTGATTGTGCAGCCAGTATTTTCGGTGGAGTAATTGCTTTTAGCAACCCACCATTTTCGGTCACCTCTTTGAAAGGGGCCCCTCCTTTAGCGGCAGTTTATTCGGGGAGCAAACTTACCACAGCTAGAGCAATCGATATCGTTAATAGCCGACGTCAACAACAACTTACGAATTACCAAATAATAGATGAACAAATGAATGAGCTCTCAAAAAAAGGCATCACAGCCATCAATACTAAAGATTGGATTTCCCTAGGCAATCTTTTTAATTCGGGTCAAGAACTTATGAAAGCTATTGGAGTCAGTAATGGACACTTAGAGAATTTGGTTCAGAGCTTGCGAGAACAACCCCATATTTTAGGCGCTAAAATATCAGGATCGGGTCTGGGCGACTGTGTCATTGGCGTGGGGAACTCCCACCTAATTTTTTTCCACGCAATGAAGAGGAAAAAGACTTGGAGTTAAGCAACTTTTCCTTATCATTACTTCTGAAGGAGCAAGTTTTGATGAAACGTAATTATATTTTCCAAAAATTACTTGCTCCACAAAATAAAACCCCCGTTAAATCTTTTGGACAAGCTTTTGCACCCTCGAATATCGCTTTATGCAAATATTGGGGTAAGCGTAATTTAGAACTCAACTTACCTTTCACTTCAAGCTTATCAATATCACTCAACAATAAAGGGGCCCACGCTAAAATTTCTTCCTCACCAAATCTGCATCACGAATTAATTATTAATAACGATT
Source organism: Coxiella-like endosymbiont of Rhipicephalus sanguineus (assembly GCF_018687865.1). Taxonomy (NCBI): domain Bacteria; kingdom Pseudomonadati; phylum Pseudomonadota; class Gammaproteobacteria; order Legionellales; family Coxiellaceae; species Coxiella-like endosymbiont of Rhipicephalus sanguineus. The sequence continues at coordinate 2,894 of NZ_NIQB01000017.1, forward strand.
TATTAAATTTAGAAAGTGTCTATGCCAAACCTCTACTGGCTTTTTTAGAGGAGTTTACGTTTCTCAATATAAAAGCTTTTCGCTTGGAACTAAATTTTAATATTCCTATTGCCGCTGGCCTTGCTTCATCCGCCTCCAGTTATGCGGCTATCATTAAGGCAATGAATGATTTCTTTGGTTGGCAATTAAACGGAAAGACTTTATCAATTCTTGCTCGGTTAGGAAGCGGAAGTGCGTGTCGCTCAGTTTTTGAAGGATTTGTGCAATGGCATTGCGGAACTGATCCTGCTGGAATGGATAGTTATGCAGAGCCGCTTAATGAAAATTGGCCCGAACTATGCGTTGGACTTCACATTGTAAGTTCTCAAAAAAAGCTACCAGCTCGCGTGAAGGAATGAAACGCACTGTAGCTACCTCCGCGCTTTATACCGCATGGCCTCAAAAAGTGAATGAGGATCTTATCTCCCTAAAAAAAGCGATCACTCAAAAAGACTTCTCCCTCTTAGGACAAGCCGCCGAATCTAATGCGTTAGCAATGCATGCAACGATGCTCGCTGCATGGCCGCCCCTAATGTATTCTTCTCCTGAAACGATTCAACTTTTAAAAAAATATGGATGCTTCGGGAAAAGGGATTAGAAATTTATTTTACGCAAGATGCAGGACCGAATATTAAGTCATTATTTTTAGCACAAGATAAGGAAAAATTAAGTCACCACTTTCATGATCTTGAAACAATTTCACCTTTTAAAGACGCTATTGTTCAAAAAGTCATACTCGTTAATGAAAAAGATCAACCGCTAGGAAACGAGGAAAAAATAAAAGTCCATTGTGAAGGAAAATTGCATCGCGCTTTTTCAGTTTTTGTTTTTTCGTGGCGAAACAACGAATGGCAATTACTACTTCAACAACGTCATCCTAAAAAATATCATAGTGGCGGCTTATGGACAAATACTTGTTGCAGTCATCCACGACCGGAAGAAAACATTATTGAGGCCGGCGAGAGACGACTTTTCGAAGAAATGGGATTAAAAATGCTCTTAAAAAAAGTAGGAGAATTCCGTTACACAGCTGAGGTGAGCAATAATTTAATTGAAAATGAATACGATCACGTGCTAGTAGGGTTCTTAACTAATGAAAAAATTCATTTAAACAAAAATGAAATCAGCGCTATTCGTTGGATTAATATTCCTACTTTAAAAGAAGAATTCAAAAAAATCCTGAAAATTTTACACCTTGGCTTGATCATGCATTAAAAATTGCTTTAAAAGGTATACCAAGCTTTTTAAACAAAGAATAAATTTTCGCTTTTGATATTTTCTTTTCAAGAATAACGTGGTTTAAGATTAAATTAGCCAGATCCAAAAAGACCCTAAGAGGAAAATAGGAAGTGCAGCAAGAATACTATCAATACGATCAAGAATGCCACCGTGACCGGGAAGTAATTGACCCGTGTCTTTCACTCCCGCTTGTCGTTTCAGCATACTTTCGAATAAATCACCTATAATCGCAAAAATAGCCGTAATTAGGGCTAAGAGACTTATTAATATCAATCGAAAAAGAGGTTGACGGAAAATAAGAGAGATAATAACTGCGATCGCTAACGTTAAAACAATACCGCCAACCAATCCTTCCCATGTTTTATTGGGACTAACACGCGGAATTAGCGTTCGCTTTCCCCACCATCGACCAGCTAAGTAAGCTCCTATATCCATAGCCCAAATCAATACTAAACCAAATACCAACCACCCCGGCCCACCCATGTCTTCACGCAACGCCACTCCTACTACCCAACAGGAAGTTAACACAAAGAAGCTTACAACAATTTTTATTACGTTATATTGAAAGCCCATAGGAAGGAAACCTTTTGAGTAACAAATAACGCCGCTGCGGCCCATAACCAAATAATAAAGGAAATAATTAACACCCAAAAGATAGGGAAGTAGTAAGTCCCTATCAGAGCCAATAGGATCGCAATCACATAGAGAACACGAAAATAATAATTTTTTATTCCTGCTAAAGGGGACCATTCCCAGGCCGACCAGAGCATTACAGCACCAATTAAAAGGCTAAACCAAGGCATGGGCAAATACAGAATTGCTAAGAGTAAAAGAGGAACTAAAACCAACAACGTGAGTACACGATGCTTAAACATACTGCTCTTCAACCTGTTCTGGCGTTAACCCAAAACGACGTTGACGCGTTTGATAAAACGCCAAGGCTTGCTCAAAAGTATTAGAATTAAAATCAGGCCAATGCGTGGGCGTGAAATAAATTTCCGTATAAGCAGCCTGCCATAACATAAAATTACTTAAACGTTGTTCGCCACTGGTGCGGATTAATAAGTCAGGTTCGGGCAAATCGCTTAAAAATACATATTCTTGAAATAATTTAGCTGTGATTGATTCAGGATTTATTTCCCCATTCTGAATCTTCTTACCTAACCGTTGAGCTGCCTGTACAATATCCCAACGACCGCTGTAGTTTAAGGCAATAATTAATTTTAAACCTCTATTATTTTTGGTGAGTTCCTGAGAGGCATAGATTTGCGCCAATAATTTTCTATCAAATTCTTGATGATCCCCAATAATTCGGAGACAAATATTGTTTTTGTGAAGCTCGTCTGTATTGCGCTCTAAAGAATCTAAAAAAAAGACATCAAAAAATCAACTTCCGGCTGAGGACGAGCTTGATTTCCAAACTAAAAGCAAAAAGTGTTAAAACTTCAATCCCCTTGTTGCTGGCATACTCAATCACCTTCGGGACGGTTTTAGCGCCTTCTCGATGCCCCTCTATCCTTGGCAATCCGCGACGCTTGGCCCACCGACCATTACCATCCATTACAATTGAAACATGCCGAGGCAAAGAATTTGAACTCATTTCAAAAACCTTTTTTTGCTTAAAGATATTTCCCATCCCCCCAAGTCGTCCTGAAATGAGTCCTCATTATCACACAGCCATTAAATCTGCTTCCTTTTGGAAGGCAATTTTCTCTACTTCTGAGATTTGTTCATCGGTGAGCTTTTGAATGTTGGTTTGTGCTCGTCGTTCCTCATCTTCGTTGATTTCTTTTTCTTTTAACAATTCCTTTAAGTCGTTGTTAGCTTCCCGACGAATATTTCGTATTGCTACTCGAGCTTTTTCGGCCTCATCACGCACCACACGAGAAAGCTCCCGGCGACGCTCCTCTGTTAAAGGAGGCAAAGGAACACGAATTACCATTCCCGCAGTGGAGGGATGTAAGCCCAGATCGGCGATTTGGATAGCTTTTTCAATTGGAACCACCATGTTTTTTTCCCAAGGAGTAACCCTAAGCATCCGAGCATTTTCAATAGCAATTGTTGCTACTTGATTAAGAGGTGTGTCAACATTGTAATAACTCACTTTAACATGTTCCAACAAGCTCGGATGTGCACGTCCAGCCCTTAATTTCGCCAATTCAGTTTTAAAAGCTGTTACACTTTTTTCCATTTTCGCTTTTGCGTCGTTGATAATCTCATTAATCATAATAACCTTCAGCCTAATTTCTCCCGCAAGCGGAAGAGATTTTGATTTTCTTTTCTCCACTAGGGAGGGCGGAATTGGATCTGACTTAACCTCAATCCACTAAGGTTCCTTCTGCTGTGTCCATAATAACCCGAAGCATAGTTCCCGGTTTATTAATATTAAAGACCCGAAGCGACATATTGTGATCTCGACATTGGCAAAATGCGGCGAGGTCCATGACCGCTAATTCTTTTTCTAAAGCTTCTTGATAAGTTAAATGTTTATAAAGTTTCGCTTTCGGATTCTTTGCTGGGTCTTCTGAATAAACTCCATCCACGTTAGTGGCTTTTAAAACCACATCGGCGCCAATTTCAATTCCCCGCAAACTCGCTGCAGAATCGGTAGTTACTAGAGGGTTTCCGGTACCAGCAGCAAAGATTACTACGCGACCTTGTTGTAAATGATGGATCGCTTTGCGCCGATGGAAAGCATCGACCACACCGGTCATGGGGATAGCAGATAAAATCCGGACCGGTAAATTGGATCGCTCAAAGGCATCCCGCAAAGCCAACGCGTTCATCAACGTGGCTAACATTCCCATATAATCGCCCGTTATACGATTGATACCCGCCTTTTGCAAGGCGGCCCCCCGGAAGAAATTACCTCCACCGATAACAATGGCCACTTGCACCCCAAGTTGATAAACTTGAGTGATGTCTTTTGCCATACGATCCAAAACTTCAGGATCAATAGCATAGGTCTCTTTTCCCATAAGTGCCTCACCACTCATCTTTAAAAGCACTCTTCGATAAACCGGTTGTGGCCCATTCGTCATTAACGATTTCCTTGTATTTGTACCATTACCTCATCAGCGAAACTTTGTGAATCTTTCTCGATACCTTCGCCCACTTCAAAACGCACAAATGCCGACACTGTTGCTTTTTCCGATTTTAACAAATCGCCTACTAGAATTTCTGGATCTTTTACAAAAGCTTGACCTTCTAAACTCATTTCTTTTAAGAATTTATTCAAGCGGCCGCCAACCATTTTATCAATAATGTTTTGAGGCTTGCCGCTTTCTTTCGCTTGTGCTATTAAGATTTCTTTTTCCTTTTCTACCAGCTCGATGGGAACATCATCCGGTCGGACGGTTTGTGGATTAAAAGCAGCGATATGTATGGCAATATCTTTAGCTAAGGCTAATTTCTTGGCCTCAAGTGCCACTAAAACTCCAATTCGACTTCCATGGGAGTAATGACCAACGACACCATCAGAAGATAATAATGCCACACGGCGAACTTGAATATTTTCGCCGATTTTAGTGATAAGCTCTCGTCTGGCTTGCTCCAACGTAGTCGATGAGCCAGGCTGATGAAGAAGAGCAAGGGTAGCGGCAACATGGGTAGTTCCTTCTGCTAACCCGCGATCGACAACGTTCTGAGCAAATGCTGAAAATCCCTCATCCCACACCACAAAATCTGTTTGACAATTTATTTCTGCCATGAAACCTTTCTTGCCATCATCGCTTACTGCAATAACAACTATGCCTTCCGCTGTCTTTTTGCCAGCGAGTTTAGCTGCTGTTGCTTCACCTGCTTTACGCAATTCTTTAATGGCGGCTTCAATATTACCATTCGCGGTTTGCAGGGCTTTTTTACATGCCATCATCCCTGCACCCGTGATCTCGCGCAATTCTTTAACCATGGCTGCCGTAATTGTCGTCATTATTTTCCCCTTATTTACTTTCTGGTTCAGCTTTATTTTCTTCGTTTTCCACTTTTGCCTCTTCACTTTTTAAGGATTTCGAGTTGGCCTTGAAGGACTGTGATTTTTCTTTTTGCGAAGGGCGTGTTTCTACTTTTTTCATGGCAAAGAGCTTTTCAGTTTTCTCTCCCGCTAGAGGAACCTTTTCAGCTACTTTCGCCTTTTTAGTTACTACTTTTTTTACTGTAGTTTTTACTTTAATTTTTTCTTTTTCTTTGGGCTCTTCTTCTTTTTTTAACTCCAAAGCACTACGAGCATCGATAATAGTATCAGCCATTGCCTTACAATAAAGGCGAATAGCACGAATAGCGTCATCGTTACCAGGAATAACATAATCAATGTCGTCGGGGCTCTCATTCGTATCAACCACACCTACGACCAGAATGCCCAAACGCTTAGCCTCTTGAATCGCAATCTTTTCATGACCTACATCGATTACGAATAAAACATCTGGCAAACTACCCATATTTTTAATGCCGGATAAATTAGCTGCTAATTTTTCTTTTTCACGCATCAAATTCAAGATTTCTTTCTTAGTCATCCCTACAAGGTTATCTTCGTTTTCCAAACGCTCTTCAAGTTCTTTTAGACGCTTAATCGACTGCCGAATAGTTTTATAGTTGGTCAACATGCCTCCCAGCCAACGGTAATCCACATAAGGCATCCCACAACGAATAGCTTCTTCCTTCACGATTTCGCGAGCCGCAAATTTAGTTCCTACAAATAAAAGCTTGCCGCGTTTCGAAGCTACATCCCTAATAAATGTTAATGCTTCTCGAAAAAGAGGCAATGTTTCTTCAAGATTAATGATATGGATTTTTTGGCGAGTCCCATAAATATAGGGAGCATCTTGGGATTCCAATAACGGGTCTGGTGGCCAAAGTGAACACCAGCTTCCAGCATTTGACGCATGGTTATATCGGTCATATCTATCTCCGGGTTAAAACCTCCATCTACCCCATAATACAACCTGAGTTAGCAGGCACCCCAAACTTATGTGTCGATAGATGTGTGAATTTGCTGCACCCTTATATCACAAAGGAAGAAAGGATGGAAGATCGAGTTTGGTACTGCAGGATTCTGGCCACAGCCTGAGCTTAGCCAGAAATTCTTAATCGTGCAGGGGGGGGGGAAGCCAATGGAACTTGCATCTTTTTGGGTGAGGCCTCTATACTCCTACAAATGTCAATATGCATCAAAACATCTGAAGAGTTAGAAAAGATGCGGGTTGCTGGTCGTTTAGCGGCCGAAGTACTTGAAATAATCGAGCCTTATGTAAAACCCGGTATTTCTACCGATGAGCTTAATACAATTTGTCACGACTACATCACGAATGTTCAGAAAGCAGTCCCTGCACCTTTAAATTATTTAGGGTTCCCAAAATCCATTTGCACATCGGTTAACCATGTGGTGTGTCATGGAATTCCTGGCGATAAAAAATTAAAAGAAGGCGACATCATCAATATTGATGTGACTGTTCTCAAAGATGGCTACCATGGCGACACGAGCAAAATGTTCACTGTAGGCAAAATCCCACACCATGCGGAGCGACTCATTCGCGTTACGCAAGAATGTCTTTATATTGGAATTTCCATGGTAAAGCCAGGAGCACGATTAGGCGATCTGGGTTCAGCCATCCAAGCTCATGCGGAAAAAAATCACTATTCCGTTGTTCGAGAATATTGTGGCCATGGCATAGGTAGTGTCTTTCATGAACCTGAATTGCAAGTTCTTCATTATGGTAAGCTTGGGACCGGACTTACTTTAGAACCAGGGATGACATTTACGATCGAACCAATGATTAATGCTGGGAAACACCACGTTAAACTGCTTAATGACGATTGGACAGTCGTCACCAAGGACCACCGATTATCAGCTCAATGGGAGCATACGCTTGCGGTGACTGAACATGGCTATGAGATTTTTACTTTACGCAAAGGAGAAGAAATTAAGAAAATTAAAACCTAACAAAGAGAACTCTCAATGTCTAAAATTATTGTTTTTGATTTCGATAAAACATTAATTCCTATCCACCTTCATAATAAACTAGCTCAAGCAATAATAGCAGCTAAACAAAAAGGTCAACAATTAAAATATCAAAATTTTATCTCGGTCCTCCGGAAAAATCTTCTTAAGGATTTTGACAATTTCATTCTCCAATGAAAACCAAAACTTGAAACCTATTATCGCGCTGGGTACAAATTAACTATTACTTCTCATACTTACTTCTCATACTGCCCTTCCTACGGCCAATTTATTCTCGATTATTTTAGAAAATTTTCTAAAATTAGACAAAAAACTTATAAAAAAATATTGATATTTCCGCGCATCCTCATAGACAATGACCTATAAAAAAGACCATTTTAAACGTATTTTTGTTCTCTTAAAAGAAATAAACAACGAAAATAGAAAAATTAAGGGCGTGTTTGTCGATGATTATTTGGGTAATTTAGAAGATATCAAAAATGCCAAAGAACTAGGATATTGGAAAGTATTTTTACCCAAGCAATTTTTACCAAAAACAATCCACCCCTACAGAAGAAATGATCTGCTCTTATCCTCTACCCAAAATATTTGGTTGGTACCCCACGGAAATAGATGATCCTTCCAACGAACGATTCAAAAAATCAGGAATCGATATCATTTATGCAGCCGACTCCACTTCCCGCGCTCTTAGAGCAACTTTTTTTGAGTCTGCCAATTGACAAGCAATCTTTTTATTTAGCAATGCGATTTTTGTAATGTGTAAAATTAACCGAGAAAAATAAATTTATTTTGCAAACTACCCTTACTAAGGACGATAAAATTTAGATAAAGGAAAAGGAAAGGCAAGCCATTCCTATTGGAGTTATTTGCCCTCGGTAATGGTAAGAGCCAAACTCAAACAACGTTATATGCTCTTGTCACATCCCAGACCAACAATCAGTTAACAATAGAGATAATCTACGATAAGGAAAGCTCCCGTTGCGAACGAGTTGAGAGTGCTATTCAGGCTTATCGGAAAACCATTTCCCCGAGGGTATAGAAGCTTTAATTATAATGTACCGGTTGACCAGTGATGAGGGTAACTTTAGTTACTGGCAAAAACATTGCTTCAGCTCAAGCTTTTGGAAAAGTAAAAAATAGTCCCTTAATGATGGTAAAAGTTACCAAATCCCCATAGGCATTTTTGATCTCACGAAAACAGTTGAAAAATTCTAGAAAGGACTGCCCGCAGAGGAGGCGATAAACGAATTTAAGCAAATATCGACGAATGCCCAAAAAAGAAAAACATCTTTTATTCGCTTATTTAATAAACGTGATCCAGATACCCAAAATGCCTACAATAATGTTTTTACTTGATCGCAGAAAAAAAATTAGAGAAATTCTCCTCTTCATCTTTAACTCTTTCATAAAGAAGAATAAGAATACAAGCGAGTAATTAATTGTTTCCAAACCTTCTTGCAATCTTTCGAAGCTTCTGTCTCTACAATAATATTCCAAGGACAATGGCATTTTAGATTCTTTAAATTGATGAGTAATGGCTCGCGGGTGTCTGCTTATTTCTTCTCTAAAAATGAATCGACTTTTATACCGTGAATATTTATCTAGAATTTCTAACTTACTGCTTTAAAAATAACGAAACGAATGAAAGCAACCATCATCCAGGCATCGCTAAAAAAGAAAAGCGCATTTCAGTAATTCTTTTGAAATAAGGGATATATGGCATCCCAAAAATTTCACTGACTAAGAATTTTTCCATTTCTTCACTGGAATGTAGGACGATCTTTTTAATAGGGTTTAACCACTACCGCAGTTCCGATCTGCATAAAATCGCTATGCAACCATCGTGCTACCGAAGGGGCCAAACACGGATGCACCCATAACTGACATTGGTAGCAGGTACATGATTGGAATCATAGATTGATATTGCATAATATTTGCTGAAAAACATACAATAATCCATACGAGTACTCTCATGCGGTTTCGGATAAATAGTTGAATGACATTTAGCTGGACCTTTACATATAACCCGGAAGGTCGCCACAGGAATTTGACAGGATCATTTAATATTAGCGCAATAATGCACACCACCGGAAACCCGCCCGCTGGAGACACTAATAGCCCATTTTCATAAGCATACTATTGGTGAGTTCTCGGATTGAAGATAAAAAATCAATCCCTGAGCGACCAGGACTATTTTGTGTTTTGTACTTCTTTTGAGAATACGGATTGCCAGCAAAATACGCTTGGAAACGCTCATTCCATGTGGTATTTATCAGTAACTCACGGATAGGAATAGCTTTTATAAACTATTGTGATCTCATCATCAATAATCCAGCCGGATACTACTATCACTAACCCATTTTTCATTAACAAACCTCCTATCGA
>NZ_NIQB01000018.1:0-6469 GCF_018687865.1 Coxiella-like endosymbiont of Rhipicephalus sanguineus
AATACTAGACAGAGAGTAATTATGGAAACAAACGCAAGGCATTCGAAACTCTATCTTTCGTTGATTTCCTTTATCATCGGAATTGTAGCTTCTTCCTTTTACGCTTATGACTTTTTAGTTCGCGTAATGCCAATGGCGATGGCGCACGATTTACTAAGATCATTTAAAATTCAAGCGAGTGAATTAAGTATTTTATTTAGTGGTTTTTTTTATGGTTATGCTGTGATGCAAATTCCTGTGGGCATGATGTGCGACAAATTCGGCGCCCGACGCTTGCTTTCTTTTGGTCTTTTTATCTGCGCCGTGGCAACTGCCGTCTTTGGATTTACAACGTATTTTCCTATTGCGATCGTTACAAGAATCATTATGGGTCTCACTGCTTCTGTGGCTTATCTAGGCGCGCTATGGTAGCGCTTATTGGTTAGGTTCCCAACGTTTTGCTCTCTACGCAAGTCTCGTTCAAGTTTTGGGGTGTGCAGGAGCTATTATTGGGTCGGCTCCTGTCGCTCATTTAACGGCAACTTATGGATGGCAAAATACTTCTTATTTGATCGCTTCACTAGGCTTCCTCCTGACAATTCTAAATTGGTTTGTTATCCGCGATAAACTTAAAGAGCCCGAATTGATTCAAGATGCGAAATTTATCCCTAAAGAAAATAAATTCTATCTACGCGATGTCTTCAAGCGCTCTCAATCATGGTGGATTGCTTTCTTTGGTTTTGCTATCTGGGGTCCAGTAGCGCTATTTGCTACGTCATGGGGTGCTTTATTTCTCACCAGCTCGCATCATTTTTCTAATGTCCGTGCTACCGGTCTACTCTCCCTGATTTGGACTGGCATTGCATCGGTGTCCTATTTTTGGTTGGTGGACCAATTTTATCAAGCGCCGCCGTCTGCCAATCATTACGGCCGCATCTCTCGGTTTTATTAGCGCTTGTTTAATTTTATACGTCCCCACATTGCCTGAAATAGCACTGAGCGTTTGTCTTTTGTTATTTGGTGCGGCTTCTTCCAGCCAGGCGATCGCATTTGGTTTAGTAATTGATAATAATCGACCACAAGCTGTAGGAACAGCCTCAGGTTTCACCAATATGGGAATCATTTTTGCTGGCGTGATGTTACAGCCTTTGTAGGATTATTACTGGATAAATTATGGGATGGGCAGATGATAAATGCGGTGCCTGTCTATAGCATCCAGGCTTATCAAATTGCTCTAACAATAATTCCTATTTTATTTTTATTAGCTTTTATAATCGGTGGTTTTGTAATTAAAGAAACGTATTGTACAAAACAATATCAGGATTAATCTTTAACCTGAAGGAGTGGAAGTCTTGTGTTTTCCTCCACTAGGTGATAATTGGGGCGTAGTTTTTGTAGATTTAAGAAGATTCCAAAAATCCGACTGGTAAGAAGAGGATTAGAGCGATGTTGATCTGTTAAACTGGTAGATTTGTTAGTACAAATAGATTTCTTTCCGAGTCTTTTCATATTCTTCAGAAAGCACATTTAAATGGAGTCTTATATTTAAAAAAAAACTTACTTGCCAGGAATTCTAATTCATCAACTGGAAGTACAGGCCCGCGCAAAAAAATTCTCTATCTCGTGGTTGCTTTTCAAAAAATTGATCGACCAGAGAGAGTAATAATAAATAATCGATGGACGGTTAAAGAATGAATATAAATAGAATCTTTTTGAGACGTATTTTAATTAACCGACGAATATAAATTAAAGAATAAATAACTTAGGAATCCGTAAGCTCAAGCCATCGAACGAGTTAGTTTAGATACTCGCGCAAGGACATAAGTTCTCGCTCAACAGGCAGCAAAGTGACCAATGAACGCAACGACTACCACCCCTTAAATAAAAGGCTAAGGACGCCTATCTTTCTCACAATGGAAAAGAAGAAAGTCAGTAAAACTGTCTACTTGTTCGTTTGTAAAACAGGCACTTCCTGGAAAATAAGAAAAATAAGACTCCAATTTATGGGCGATATCTTAATACTCATGTGGAGTAATCGAAAAATTAAAATTAATAATGTTTAAAAATTTTTTTCGAATTTATTTAAATGAAAAGTTTTAACATTAACGAGACGGGCAAAAGCAGCATTAGTTAGAATGATATCTTCCAGAAATTTTTGAGAAAACATAACAGCTATTTTGAAAATAAGCCAAAAAATTTCTACGATAGAATTGAAAACTTGCTGCTTCTTAAGACAATTTTTCTACTCTCCTTTTAACTCTTTTTTTCTTTATCGAAGATATCGGTTAATATAGATAGAAACAAGAATGAGATAAGAATATGTGATTTCAAGAGAAGTAGAAGTTAATTGGGTTAAATAAATTTTGATGGAATCAATACATTCATTTTTAAAGAATATGAGCCGAGATGAATTCTCTTGAAGCTGACTTTTTTGGCATAGGAATTTGAAATATTTCCCAAATAATTTGATTTCTCTTGGGTGTAACCGCATGGGCACTAAACTACTACTCTTCCGCCTGATAAGAGCTCCCGGAAGGATTAATTGAATCGGCTTGGAAACAGCTCATGACTTTATTAGTAGGCAAAAAGCTTTTTTTATCAAAAGAAACTGTATTTGTAGGGATTTCTGCTAGTTCTCTTTGCGCCAGGAAGTGCCTTCAAGCGAATCTTCAATCATAATACCAAGATTAACCAACTGGTCACGAATATCATCAGCAGCTTTCCAATCCTTGTTTCGACGCGCCTCGTTACGGGTCGCAATAAGTATCTCAATTTTTTCAATTTCAGATGGGGTCTTAGTGCCTTGCAAAAATTGCTCAGGAGAATGATTCAACAAACCAAAGATGTTGCCTAAATATTTTAATTCGGTTACCAATTTTCTAGCTTTTTCTATTTGTTCAGCATCCCGAAGCCGATTAATTTCTCGAATCATTTCAAATAAAATAGCAAAAGCAATTGGTGTATTAAAATCATCATCCATAGTTTCGCAAAACCGTTCAGTATATTCAGAAGTTTCTGTATCCTCCGTAATGGGTAAGCCTCGCATTGCCAAATAAAATCGCTCTAAAGCCGTATGACTATTACCTAAATTTTCTTTAGAATAACTTAAGGGACTTCGGTAATGGCCTGACAATAGGAAGTACCGCAATACTTCTGGATCGTTCGTTTCTAGCACTTCTCGAATTGAAATAATATTCTCTAGAGATTTTGACATTTTTTCTTTGTTAATTTCCAAAAGTCCCGTGTGCATCCACAAATTTACAAACTTCTTCTCTTCAGCCGCTTCCGATTGCGCGATTTCATTTTCATGATGAGGAAATTTAAGATCTAATCCTCCCCCATGAATATCAAAAGGTTGCCCTAAAAGGCTACTCGACATTGCAGAACATTCGATGTGCCAGCCGGGTCGACCTTCTCCCCAGGGCGATTTCCATTGGGTCTCTCCAAGCTTAGCTCGTTTCCACAGAACAAAATCTAATGGATTGCGCTTACTCTCGCTGATTTCTACTCGCACTCCAGGGTGGAGTTCATCAAGATTGCGGTGCGATAATTTACCGTATTCGCTAAAGCTGCGAACATCAAAGTAAACATCTCCATTTTCTCCAATATAGGCGTGTTGTTTATTAATTAATTTTTCTATAAGTTTGATAATTTCTGGAATATATAGTGTCGCTCGGGGTTCAATATCAGGCGCTAAAATGTCTAAGGACTTTTCATCTTCATGCAAAATTTGGATAAACCGTTCTGCTAAAGTTTCTGGCTTTTCTTTATTTTCTTGGGCTCGTTTAATTATTTTATCATCAACATCAGTGATATTGCGAATGAAAGTAACTTCGTAACCACGCATGCGTAAATAGCGAACGACCATGTCGAAAGTAATTAATGAGCGAGCATGACCTATATGGCTATAGTCGTAAACAGTAATTCCGCATACATAAAGCTTTATTTTCCCTGCTTCAATCAGCTTAAGCGGTTCTTTTTTTTGGTGAGACTATTAAAATTTTCACTGTCAACCTCATGTAATCGCTTATATATAATTTTGTCATCCATCAATAAAATTAAATTAGCAAGTTCAGGACCCTGTTCTACCCCTGTTAAAGCGATACGCAAAGGACGGTATAACGCTTTTCCTTTGAGAGCTAAACGTTCTTTTATATAATCTATAATAGATTTCAAATCTTTATCAAATTTTTTAAATCCTTCTAAAGCCACTTTGAAATAATTACTTTCTGTTTGGTGTCGTAATTCTTTTGGAGTAAATGGTAGGGAGAAATTATCTTCAAAACAAACATCCACCCAATAATAGATATCCTGAGGAAACATTATATTAGGCTTTACCGTTTCTAAGAATAAATTGAGTTTATCATAAGGAATTTTTGATTTTAATTCTTCGCCCGTCCATTGCCAAAAGCGATCCCCTGCCAAACCTTCTATGGCTTTTTTTTGCCAATAATCTAATTGTTGAGCATTAAACTTAGCAGGCGATTTACTAAGCGATTTAATATTAAATCCTTTAGCTAAATCGATTAAAGATAAGAGTTTATCATTTTCATAATAATGGCACAAACGCGCTAAATAATTCGTTATTGCTTCCGCTAAATAACCAATTTCACGCAATTCTTTAATACCGCGACTGCCGTGGCGTTTAGATAAAGGGCTGCCGTCAGGCCGTGTTATTAAAGCAATATGGCCGTAAGTGGGAATAGCTAATCCTAAAGCCTGCAAAATTAACAATTGTCTGGGTGTATTTGTTAAATGATCTTCACCGCGCAAGACGTGAGTGACTTCCATTAAGGCATCATCGATGGCGTTACAAAACATGAAAGACGAAGTACCATTGGCTCGGCGAATAATGAAATCTCCGATGTCGCTAGTTTGAAAGCGCTGTTCGCCTCGTACGAGTCAGTAAAACTAATAACTTCATCATCGGGTACCCGGAAGCGCAAAGTAGGCTTCAATCCTTCAGTCAATTTTTTTCTATTTCTTCTGAAGACAAAGAACGGCATGTTCCAGCATAACGAGGTGGTTTGCCGGCCGATCTTTGGATTTTACGGGAGAGCTTCAATTTTTTTCACTACAAAAACAGGGATAAACATACCATGCTTCTTCTAGACGTTTATAATAATCGTCATAAATAGCTTGCCGTTTAGACTGATGGTACGGACCCTTCCCTTTATCTTTGTCTGGGCCTTCTTGCCATTCCAACCCCATCCACAACAAGTCTTCTTGAAGGCTTTGTTCAAACAGCTTCTTTGAGCGCTCAACATCGCTGTCTTCAATCCGGAGCAAAAACACTCCTTCTTTATTTTCTGCAAATAAAAAATTAAAGAGCGCTGTACGAGCATTCCCGAGGTGCATAAGCCGGTAGGGCTAGGACAAAAACGGCTTTTAATCATTAGACTCTTCCTCAAAAACACACTAGTATGACAATTTTTAATTGGCTTTCCAATGTTGGCGCGAGGCAAACAGGCTTACACGAAAATTTCGTTCACAATGTTGCTTTCTACCCAATCCGAATAAGATTTTTAATTGGTAGATCCTATGATAAGCTGCGATTATTAAGAACAGGCTGCAAGGCCTTGGGTGAAATAGTAATCACTGAAAAATACGACCATGAAATCATACACTTTATTTATTTCTGATCTTCATTTAAAAGAAGCAGCTTCCGATGTCGCGGCACTTTTTCTTCAATTCATGGAAAAACAAGCACCAAAGGCTGATGCACTTTATATTCTTGGTGATTTCTTTGAAGCTTGGATAGGAGATGATGACGAAACTGATTTTAACCAGAAAATTATTTTGACACTTCGTTCTCTTGTTAAAAATGGAACACCAATTTATTTCATACGGGGAAATCGCGATTTTTGATAGGAGAAAAATTTGCGAAAAATGCAGGAGTGATTGTCCTAGAGGACCCTGCAGTTATTTTCTTATACGGTAAACCCATTTTACTAATGCACGGCGATAGTCTTTGCACTTTAGATCACAAACACCAAGCTTACCGACGAAAAATCACTAATCGATGGATACAAAAATTAATGCTATCACTTCCTTTAACACTTCGTCGAAAACTAGCCGAAAAATTACGTGAAAAAAGTCGCAATCGTAATCGCTATTTATCTAATGAAGTTACCGACGTGACATTAGAGGAAGTCCTGCGTGTTATGCATCAAAAGAAGGTGGAATTACTAATTCACGGACACACTCATCGCCCAGCTATCCATGATTTCTTAATAAATAAAAAACCGGCCAAACGCGTTGTACTAAGGGCCTGGCATGAAAATGGAAGCGCTCTTCGTTATTTTTCCGACGGTGTATTGGAACTATCTTCTTTTAAATTAAATTTAAAATAAGGATTACAATTGATCGGCTGCTTAACGACACTAATCCACTTAAGTTCCATAATTAACAAATTCGCTATCTTGCAGCAATGATCAATGTCTTCATTTCTTTAACAGCCTCAGCTAAACCAATCAAAACAGCGCGCGAA